>CAYSHQ010000169.1:0-5484 GCA_964430835.1 uncultured Lentisphaerales bacterium | reverse complement strand
GAGTTGCGGCCTACAACACTACAACGCAAAGCAAGTGGATCAGGGATGCGCCCCCGCGCTGAAAGCCACCACAATATGCTTAAATGGCAGAACCGAGAAGTGGTATGGTGGTGCCTGCGCGTGCTGTGGCCAGCATGCTTCTGTTCGCGCAAACCCAGCCGGTTTGACCCCATACGCCCGCCCTGCCTGCCCCCGTGGCATGCCACACGCTACACAAGTACGGCGGACAGGCACAAGATCAGATCCGATTCAAATACAACAATCAGCAGACCAACGAGTTACAGATGGGGACCAGCCAACACCCAACAAATACCAGCCGTACGCAGCACCCCGTGACTGGCGTAAAAAGCGACAACCCCTGCCGCGGCCCGGCAATTTTCGCCCCCACCCCCTGCTGCACAGACCGGCATAACGCCTGCTGGCGCCCGTTCCAGGACCGGAGCCAGCGCGTCCGGCAGCTGGCCAACGGCTGAAAGTAGCGATCGCACATGGCAAGTAAACGCAAACGCAGTCATGAGGAAGAAGAGGGCCACGAGAATGCCGAACGCTGGCTGCTTACGTATGTAGACATGATCACGCTGCTGGTGGCCTTTTTCATCATGATGTATTCGATGTCCGTGATGGACCTCAAGAAATTCAACAAAGTGGCCCTTGCCATCCGCAGCGGCTTCATGGGCGAACTCAGCGGCACCGGCACCAAACCGTTGCCAAAAAATGGCGGCGGCATAGACCGCGACACCCAGCCGGTCATCGTCGGCACGGCCCCCGTGTCCACCCCCTACTACGGCCATGCCGATGGCACCGCCGAATATCAGGAGAAGGTGAACATCACGCAGTACATCCAGAACCAGTTCGCCGTCCTGCGACTGGATAATGTCATCCGGCCGGTGCTGGATGTCACGGAAAACGAGGGGAACCGCTTCACAGTCATTGTGACGGACCAGATCTTCTTCGAGCGCAACTCCGCGGCGCTCTCCCCGGCGGCGCGAGAGAAGCTCCGGACGGCCGGCCAAGCCCTACGCAAGAGCAACGTTAAAATCCTGATTGACGGCTATGCCCATGCCGTCGCGACCAACACCATCAGTTTTCAGGACAGCTGGCAGCTGGCCGCTGAGCGCGCGCGCCTAGCCGCCAACTTCCTGGTGGATGAGATCCCGCTCAATCCGCGCCGCCTCACCATCGCCAGCCATGGCGAGTGGAAAATCCCCGACCGCTCCAAGTGCCTGGAACTCACCCCCGGCGGCGAATGGAAACAACTCAGCACCCCGCCCAACACCGCCACCATCCAGGATCGCATCGTCCTCTCCCTCGTCCTGGAATGACGCCTTTGTTTTCGATGTGACTTCTCCCCTGCGGCAAGGTACGATACTGCCTTACGGAACACGCCGGAAAAGTCGGCGTGCGCCCGGCGACGATTGATCGGGAGAAGGATTACAATATCATGAAGCGGATACAGGCAAGCGCATTGGCATTATTGATGATCGGATTGACACTCTCCAGCGGCTGCTCCGGCTGGATCAGCAAGCGGGCACTGGAGCGCGGCACCGCCGCCATGAAACGGGGCGATTATGCCACCGCCATCACACAGTTCGAGAAGGCCTCCCGCTACATCGTGGATTCGCCGGACCTCTATTACAACCTCGGCAAGGCTAACCAGCAACTCAACAAGCTCGATGCCGCCCTCCGCAACTACGAAACCGCCCTCACCCTAAAACCGTCCGACACCGACTGCATGTTCGGCATCGGCGAGATCCTGCTCCAGCGGCAACGATGGGATGAGGCCATCGCCATCTACGAGAAGGCCAGCCTGCTCCTCCCCCCAGACGCCCGCTTGCTCTGCGCGCTGGCCAAGGCCGCCACAGGCGCCGGGCGCATCGACATTGCCCGCATCTACCTCGTGCGGGCCCTGCGCGTCGACCCGAACTGCGCCACCGCCCATTACAACCTGGGGTGCCTCTATCGCGACACGTACCTGCTACCAGCCGAGGCCGTCGAGCAGTTTGACGCCTATTGCCGCCTGGCGGACTCACAGGACCCGCACCTTGCCAGCGCCAAAGAGAAGATCATCAGCCTGAAGCAGACGCTGGCCAGACAGGCGTTCCAACTACCAGCCGGCGCCAAGCGTGATCCGGCCGGCGCGCTCAAGCTCATCGCCGAAGGGGACCGCCAGCAGATTGCCAAGCAGCCAGCCAAGGCCGAAAAGGCCTACCGCGATGCCCTGCTGGCCGACCCACTCTCGCAAGATGCCCTCGTCAAGGTCGCCCTCTGTTGCAAAACCAAAAACAACCTGCCGGAAGCCTTGAAGCTGCTGCAGCGCGCCGCAAACCTGGAGCCCGTGCGCCAGGCCACCCTGCTGGAAGCCGCCCAAACCGCCATGGCGCTCAAGGACTGGACGACCGCCAGCCACATGCTCAACCGCGTGCTGGCTATCTCCCCAACCTACGCCCCCGCCTATGCCTCCCTGGCCATCGTGCGCCAATACCAGGGGCAGAAGAGTTCCGCACGCGTCTATGCCGAACAGTTTATCCGCCTGGCACCGCCCGGCCCGGATCGTGACCGCTACGAAGCATGGGTCAAGACCCTGCCGCAATAAACCCGCCCACCCGGGCGCGACCCAAGGATACCATGCCGGAAGAACTCATACTGCCACTCGGAAGCCTAGTACTTGGCCTGCCGGCTGGCGCATGGGTGGATGTCGGCTGCGCCGTAATCACCCTGCTCAGCATCGGGGTCGGTTCACGGCGCGGCCTCTCCGCCGAGCTCCCACAGGGCGTCGGCTGGTTCTGCGGCGTGCTCACCTCCTGGTATGCCTATGCACCCGTACACGCCTTCCTGCAAGACCTCGCCTTCCTGCAGAGCGAACCAGAGTTTCTCTTCTTCCTCTGCCTGCTGTCCGCCGTGCTGCTGGCCTGGCTCGTCGCCGCGCTGATCTCACGCGCTTTGCGCCTGCTCGCCGCACACGTGGAAAAAACGGCTGCCGATTACGCGCTGGGCACGGTCGCCGGCGTAATCCGGGCCTTCCTGCTCCTGCTCATCCTGACCACGGTCCTGCTGAGTCAACCCTGGTGGACGCGCGGACGCGACCTCTTCTGCGGTGAGTCTTGGACCGGCCGCCTCTTCACCCCGTGGGCGAGCAGTATCCTGGTGTCCATCCAAAAACTCAATCCGCATTTCGAGATCCGCCGCCACGCCGAAGATCCTGCCGACCTGACCCGCGACGATCGTCCGCCCCGCGCCAAGCCCTAACCCGACCAACCCGGAAATCAGTGTGTCCGCATGGGCCAGCGAGTGACAGAACATGTTCTGGACGAAATCCGCGCGCGCACCGACATCGTCGGGCTCATCAACGCCCGCGTCACCCTGCGCCGCATCGGCAACACCTTCAAGGCCTGCTGCCCGTTCCACAAGGAGAAGACCCCCTCCTTCCATGTCAACCCCGCCCGCCAGACCTACCACTGCTTCGGCTGCGGCGCGCATGGCGATGTCTTCAAGTTCCTCATGATGCAGGATGGCCTCCCGTTCATGGACGCCGTCCGGCTCCTGGCCGAACGGGCCGGCGTGGCGCTCTCCGTCGAGACCGACTACGCGGCCGAAGAGCGCAACACCCTGCTAGCCATCCACGCGGAACTCGCCGCCTTCTACCGCCGCTGCCTCATCCAAATCCGCGAGGCCGACCCCGCCCGTACCTATCTCACCAGCCGCAAACTATCCGACGAGATTGTCGAGCGCTTCAATATTGGGTACGCTCCGCAAGCCCCCGATACCCTGCGGCGCTGGGGCGAAAAGAATAACTTCACCCTGGAACAGCTCGTCAGCGCCGGCGTGCTCGCACCGCCCAATAACCCCGACCGCCCGGACGCCTACTATGACCGGTTCCATGGCCGCCTGATCTTCCCCATCTGCGATGTGCAAGGACGCGTCGTCGCCTTCAGCGCCCGCGTGCTCGACCCGAAAAGCCACCCCGCCAAATACGTCAACAGCCCCGAAACCCCCATCTTCGTCAAAAGCCGCATCCTCTACGCCCTCGACCAGGCCCGTAGCGCCATCGTCAAAAACCCGCGCCGCGAAGCCCTGGTCTGCGAAGGGCAGATTGACGTCATCCGCTGCCACTCCGCCGGCTTTGACACTGCGGTGGCTTCGCAGGGGACCGCCTTCACCAAGGACCATGTGGAACTGCTCCGGAAATACGCCGATAGCGTGCTGCTGGTCTTTGACGGCGACGCGGCGGGCCGCAAGGCCGCCTTGCGCACCGGCGGCCTCTTCCTCGATGCCGGCGTCCCGGTGCGCGTAGCCGCGCTCCCGCCCGGCGAAGATCCGGATTCCCTGCTGCGCGACAAGGGTCCGGAAGCCTTCCGCACCATTCTGGAGGCCGCCGTCTCGCTGACCGCCTTCCAAATACGCGTGCTCTCCGAGGAAGAGCGCGACCCAAACGCCATTGACGCCATCAACCGCATGGCTCAGGCCGTCTTCACCTCCCTGGCTAACTGCCCGCAGGCCGTGCTCCGCAGCCACCTGCTGCACGAAGCCGCCGAGCTGCTCCACCTGCCACCCGGTGCCATGGAGGAGGATCTGGAAACCATGCGGCAGAAACTGGCCGCACGCGCCTCGAGCGCCGCCGAACGCGCGCCACACCGCCACGCCACCCCTACCACACCCGCCTCGCCCACCACACCTGCCACGGCTGCCACACCTGCCACGGCTGCCAGCACCACCCCCGCCACGCCGGCCGCGACACCTGCCACCGCCGTGGCAGCCTCCGAGGTGGAAGTACGCTTCTGCGAACTCCTGGTACATCACGGCGACGAAAAAGAGATCGCGGCGCTCGTCAATGCGTATGTGCCGATGAACTTGCTGGTGCATGCCGACACCTGCACACTCTACGAAGCTTGGTATCGCTCGCATCGCGGCGAACCCGACGCGCTGACCCGCCTCGCAGAATCCGGCACCCCCAGCGTACGCCGCATGCTGCTCAAACTCGCGCGCAGCGATCAGCGCATGGCGCATGCCCGCGAAGCCACCACCCGCGAAGCTACCGACGGGCTGATCGCACGCCTCTGGCTCGCGGCCCTCGAGACGGAACGCGCACAGACCCAAGCCGAGGCCCGCCGGTTGACCATCACCACCATCCTGAAAAGACTCAAACGCCCCAAAGACGCCAACGAACTCTACGAAACCATCGGCACGGAGATGACCCACCGCGCCCTGCACCCGCCCCCACCCCGCCCGCTGGCGACGCCGGTAGCCGCCGCGATCGACACCGCCATACCCCTGCGCGCGTCCGAACCACTACCACCGGTCCACGATGACGAACCACCGCACGAGGACGTGGGCGACCCGCACGAGGAAGATCCGTTCTAGGCGCGGAGGTGCTCCCCGGTGGGCTGGCCCTGCCCGGGCGCATTGCACTTCCGTAGACAATCCGGTCGCCAGGCAAAACTGGCCGGAGAAGTAGCCCTTGGGGAGTTGCCGGGAAGACGCGATGCA
>CAYSHQ010000168.1:0-5487 GCA_964430835.1 uncultured Lentisphaerales bacterium | reverse complement strand
GTATGGGCCGGGTAAACCTAGCAATTGAAACGGAAAAGAGCCATTCATGTGTAGCGCGTTTGCCGTAACCGGCATTTGGGCCGTCTCAACCTTCGCCTCGGCCCGTGGTGCCCAACATCTCGGCGGCATCAGCGCGAATCTGGTGCGCATCGCGCTGGCCATCCTGCCGCTGACACTGGGGGCGTTGCTGCTGGGCCTTACCCCTTGGACTACGCTGCATTATACCGGGGCGAACTGGTTTCTGCTCTCCGGCGTCGTCGGCATGGGGGTTTGCGACATCCTGGCCCTGCAAGCCTATGCCCGTCTTGGGGCGCGCATCCCCTCGCTAGTCGTCAATGTTACCGCCCCACTGACGGCCGCCACGATCGGTTGGCTGTGGCTGGCGGAACGGCTGGGGGCACGGGAAGCGCTGGCACTGGTCACGATCCTGACCGGCGTCGTGCTGGTGCTGCGGCCACGGGCCGCGCAGCCCGTTGACCGTCTCGGGCTTTGCTATGCGGCCGCCTCCGGCGCCACCTTCGCCGGGGCTACGGTGATGAGTCGACTCGGCTATCGCATGGCGGCAGAGGCCGGCGCCCCGATTCACTGGCTCGATGCCACCATCCTGCGCCTGGCGGCCGGACTGCTCTTTACGATGCTGGCCTTTGCCCTCACCAGTGTTGTGGCCCGCGCTTGGCGGGACGGCCCGGGCCGATGGCGGCAGGCGCTGCCGTGGCTAGCCGTGAACGCCATGCTCGGCCCTTCGCTGGGGATGGCCATTTTCCAATATGCCTTACTCACCAACACCGCACATGCGGTGCATGCCATCGTGGCCACTTTGCCCGTCTTCGTCATGCTGCTCGCCTGGTGCTGTGGCAGCGAGCGGCCGGACCGGACCGGCGTGGGCGGCACCGTTCTCTCCGTGCTGGGCGTGATGGCCCTGATCCTGAAATAGCGGCAACGAGATGGAACACCATCTGCCGCAGGCCTACCGAACCCCCTGCGCCGCCGTGTTGGTAAGAGAACTCGCGCGGCTGCGGCGCTCCAACTCCCTGCGGTACATCTCCTGCGCCTGCGGATTCCCCCCCGTCTGCTCAAAATTTTGCAAGAAAGCCCGCAGAAGCTTCTCATCCACCTGACCCAACGGAACCTCCCGTGGACGGTGATCCGCCGCCTGCTGGAGCGCCGCCAGCGCCTCCGACCCCGCTTGCCGCACCTCTGGTGCAGTTTCCGTCCGCTCCAGCGCTTGCAAAAAGGGGCGCACAAGCTTCTCCGCCAACCGCGCCGACGCTTCCTCATTCAGGCAGGTGCGACGCGGCACCAGCGAATGGTATTGTTCCGTCATGCAGCCCAAGGCAAAAATATACATCACTTTCGTCTTCTCACCGGTGGTCGTCCGGACTTTCTCCATCAAGGCCCGCACGATCTCCTCATTCCGCATAAGACTCAGAGCCTTGATGGCCATCTCCGCGACTGCAAGATTTTGCGCCGCCACATGCTCCAGCAAGGCAGGTGCCGCGGCCCACCACAGCCGCTCCAGTTGCTCTTTCGGCTCCTCGTCACTACTGGCTGCCACCAGTGCCGGGTCGAGATACCGCCGGACCACGTTCGTCATGGCAGCGCGCTCTTCAGCGGACAGTGCTAAGCGGCCCGCGATGGCACGATCCCCCAGCACCTGGGCGGCCTTGCGCAACTCAATCTTATCCGTGGCCTGCGCGAGGCGCGCCACAAGGGTCGCGGTAGGAAGCGTCGCGTAGTTCTCATCCCGGTCCTGCGGGGTGAAGCCAGCGAGATTCCCGCCCGCGCCTTCCTCGTAAGCCACGACATTGGTCAGCGCGCCGGCCGCAGGCGCCAACGCTTCCGTCAGCGGCGCATCGGCGCCGCCCGCCAGATGAGGATCCGCCACCGCCGTGACACAAGCCGTGGCAACGCACGCCGCCGCCAGCCCATGAACCCCCTGCGCCGCCGGGTAAGTTTGTTTGGTAAGGCCCAGCGGTCGCATCAGCCATAACACAAGTACAACTATACACCCCCCCAGTACCAGCCAAAACCACAGCCTGTTCATACTTCTCCCTATTTCTCCTCAATAGCCCGGATCGCCTCTCGAATGCGTACACTGGGGAGATCATCGGCCGCACGCTCATGCTGCGGATCATCATCCAAACCCCGCACCTCCAGCGTCTTCTGCAGCACTGGCAAGGCCCGCTTGTTCCCCAACGAACCAAGCGCTTCAACAGCCGAAAGATAGCCCTCCTGCCGTTGTTCGACACATTGAATAAGAACTGGTATACAACCAACGGGGTCCATCATGGCAAGCACGCTAATCGCATACGCCCGAACTTCGGGCTCCTTTACCCTAACAACAAATGCCGCTACTTGCGAAAGGCATTCCTGCAAGCGGAAGCGTTCGACACCAACGATACCCACCATCCTCACGAGTGTCGCATCATTGTCCAGGCATTTGCGAACGAAATCATTGCGTCTCTTTCCGCCTAGATTGACCAGAAGCAGAGCGGCCAATTCAGAACGTCTCTCCTCCGGCATATTTCGATCAAACACTTGCGGCCACAAGGCATCAATACGGTGACGATCCAAAGGGGCTATGCAAAAGGGTACGCGAGGAGAAGAACAAGAATAGCCATTCAGTTGCTCCGCAGAGGGAAAGGCAAAGAAAGCAGCAGCAGCAACATACTCGCCAGGCGTAACGAGAACTTGGGAAGTCGAACAGCCGTAAAGAGAACCGGCCGCCGAATAATAGTCCAGCAAGTCTTTCTCCAGGCAAATGGAACCTCTTCCAGGAATGGTTGTTAGGGGAATGTTTCTGGGTAGTGTGCTAAAAGCATTTGCAGAGTTCAACAACTCGTCTTGTCCATTCGTTCGCACCCACAGATCCACGTTACGCGCAGAGAACATACCCGGATACCACTGAATGGTCACCGGCGCATCCGTAGTGTTAGTCAAACACCAGACAAATCTGATCGGATCACCCGCAACAAAAACCCGGGTGGTTGGACTGCTATGACACACAAACGCCAGTCCAACCCGCAACGGGTCATTGGTCGCGGCGCTGAGCGTGGGCGTAACTATCGACGCGAACCCAATTATTGACAGGACCACTATTCGCCAACCTGACATAACCCAGCCTTGCATCCAGATATACCATTGATGCTTGTCAACCATGGTGCTTGCCCTTCAGGATTACTGTATCAATGCATTTGCTTTCCAGGGAACGCCCAGTCCTGGGCCACTGGCATAATGGGATTCCCAGCAGCCACCTCGCAATCCAGTTCACTATCAACTCCATATGAAACAGAGAAACCCGGATAATATGTTCTGGCATTCTGCCAATAAGTGCCAAAACCATCTTCATAAGCACTGGCCAATAACTCGAGATATATCCGATTATCCGGCGGAGGCAGTCGGAACTGCCGCGCATCAGCATTATCTCTTTGCCGCCAATCGGTAACCGACTTGCGAAGTTGCCAAACATGACGCACTTCATGCTTCACGCAAAACTCGGCTTTATCAATAGCCTCCCAAACATTTGCCCGTTGTATCCCACAGGACAGCTTTCCAGCTGGCACATTGGTAACGACAGCCGCATAATTAGTAAACGATCCGGTTGCGGGGTAGCGAGAATTCGTAAACGTATAATTAGGCGTATTCAGTACATCTGTCGCGCCAAGCTTTATCGTAAACCGTGAATTTCTTGGATAATCGGTTGGGGTCGTTACGCACCCACTCAAATTCGGATCAAACCCCCACGTGATCGTTCCTCCTGCATAAGAGCTTGTACTCCCATACTTCCAACTACAAGGGCCGCCTCTGTTATTTGCCCAAAACACAAACCAACACGGAGGGTTTGCTGCGGTCGGTGCCTGGCCGTTCACGTTTAGGTCACGGGGAAAGAATACGGCCGCACTTTTCGACGGATTCATGCTGGTTGAATCGAACGAATGCCGGTTGCCCTCCTCATCCTTACAGGAGACGCGCACGGTACCATAATTCGCGCCAAAAAAGCTGTTCTGCGCGTTGGGCAAATCGCTGTACGGGATGTTCATGCCGGTCCCCTGCTTCATGTTGCCGCCGGAGGCATGCCACACCTGCGAAAACCTGCGGGTGTCCGGCATATCCCAGTTCCAGTTCGCACAGTCGCTGGATGCGATGGCGCTGTAGGCGATATTCGCTCCGACCACCACCTGCCAGTCTTTGGCAGGGGCGTGATTGCGGAAATATTCAATCCAGAGTTCGTACACCTTGAGTCTGACGATATCGGTCATGGCGGTATGCGTGTAGGTGTCGTTCACGATCACGTTGATTGGAAATTCGTAGAAATGGCTCGTGTTGCCGCCAGGCACGTCATCCATTTGCAGGGTGTATTGATTCTTCAAAGACAGAGACCACTGCGTAACGGTTTGCACCGTGCCGTTGGCCCGCACATAGACGTAATCAAATTGAATCTTGTGATTGCGCGCTTCCGAGACAAACCCCCTGGCGGTCGCAGTATACGTCACCTTGCGCTTTTCCATGCACTCCGTGATAGGGGCGCCGGTTGCCGATTTCTCCGCCTCAATAACCACGGTGCTCGGTTCAACAGCTAGCGTTTCTGCGTCCTGGTAACTGGCGGTCCCCTTGGTCATTTCAATCTTGACGGTGTACGGTCCCGCACTGGCATTGAGCGCACGCAGGGAGGCGGTGGACACAGACCAGCGCACCTGATGCGTTCCGCTGGCCGTAGCGAGCGTGTTGTCTGTATATACCGGAGCACCGTTCTTGTCCTTAACGATCAGGACGGTGGCATCCGCCGTAAATCCGGCTGGCACAATCGTATACGAGATCGTCACGTCATTTCCCATGGAAGTGGCAGCGTTCGGATTGGCCGTCCCCGGTAGATACGGCGAAGTATTGATCGTTTCAATCGCTACGCTCGGCGCGTCCGGCACCACGATTTTGATACGATTGTCCCAGCTGAAATCAAAGCCTGCCCAGTCATTCGGGGTATTCATGCTGCTGACGCCGAAAAAGCGCTCCAGATTTCGTGCGTTATCCTGCCGCAGTACCACATTCAGAAAGATCCCGAGATTCTTCGTGTATTCATCCGCATGAATCGAGAACGACAACCAGCCATTCCCTGCGTTGGTCATCAGGATATCCGCTGGGGTAGGGGCGTGTCCACAGTAACCGTTGTACCCCGTAACGGACTTACCCGCATCATCTTCAATCGAAACAGAATGGAAGATGATGTTACAGCTTGACGCCGAGGTATCCCCATTGGCCTTAAATGTTACCAGACGCGTCGCATCGTCATACGTAACGCGATAGGCGACACCGGCCAGTCCGGCGGCCGGGTTCTCCGCCACGCTCGAATCCACCAACACAACTTCAGTTGCGCCCGTTACACACGCAACCATACATGCCCAGACAGCTATCAGTGACTTCATCGCTCACGCCCCCACATCATCCCTGTCGCCAGAATCAAGCGGATAGCCTGACACACACCAAGCACAC
>CAYSHQ010000167.1:0-5495 GCA_964430835.1 uncultured Lentisphaerales bacterium | reverse complement strand
AGTGGATCAGGGATGCGCCCGCACAAATCTTTACCCCAATCCGCGCATTGCCTTGTACCCGCAGGTAGTTTATCCTGCGTCCCTCTATTTCGTATCAACTCGCACGCCTTTACGCCCAGTGATCCCCGGCACATGTCAAACAAACCCGCCAATCGTTCCGAGCGTTTCGAGCGTTTCCTGCTGCGCCTGATCCAGACCCCTGGCGCCGACCTGGGACACCCTTGGCCCATTCGCCTGCTGCTCCTGGTGCTCAAGGGCGCCTCCCAGCTCTTCCGCACTATTGTCGAGCTCCGCCTCTTCTTCTACGAGACCGGCATCCTGCACCGCTATCCGCTGGGGTGTCAGGTCATCAGCGTCGGCAACATCACCGCCGGCGGTACCGGCAAGACCCCGGTCGTAGAAGTCTTCGCCCGCGAACTTCAAAAGTCCGGCCGCAAGGTGGCCATCCTCAGCCGTGGCTACCGTAAAAAGGAACTCCCCTGGTACGCACGCCTCTTTCGCGAACCGATCGACCCACCCCGCGTGGTCAGCGATGGCCATCATGTGCTGCTGGACAGCGAAATGGGTGGCGACGAACCGTACATGCTCGCGGTCAACCTCCCGGGCGTGGTCGTGCTGGTGGATCGCAACCGCGTCAAGAGCGGCCGCTATGCCGTGCGCAAGTTTGGCTGCGACACACTGGTGCTCGACGACGGTTTCCAGTACCAGAAACTCAAGCATCGCCTAGAGCTGGTGCTGGTGGACAGCACCAACCCGTTCGGCAATGGCAACCTCCTGCCGCGCGGCATCCTGCGCGAGCCGTTGCGCAACCTGAAGCGCGCTAACTTCATCTTCCTCACCAAGTCCGACGGTCGCACCGCCGAGCTCCGCCAGCGCGTGGGCGAGCTCTGCCCCCGCGCGGAAATCATCGAATGCCGCCACGAACCCCGCTGCCTGCGCGATGCCTTCTCGGCCGCGGAGAAACCGCTCTCCTTCCTACAAGGGCTCCCGATCCTGGTCTTCTCCGGCATTGCCATGCCCCAGAGCTTTGAATCGTCGCTGCGCAACATGGGCGCACGCATCCTCGAATACGAGCGCTTCGCCGACCACCACCGCTTCGCCGCCCAGGAGGTGATTGACGCCATCAACCGGGCCGACGAGATCGGCGCCAAGGCCGTGATCATCACGGAGAAGGACGCTGTGCGCCTCCCCCGCCTGGAACACCCGGCAGTGCCGGTCCTCTATCTGCGCGTGGACATCCAGATTCTGCAGGGGGCCGAGAACTTTGCCCAGGCCGTGGCGCACATCTGCTTCCAAAACGGCCGGTCCAAGCAGACCGACGCCGTGGCCACCCCGGCCATCGCCACACCATGAACACCGTGCCGCCACACGCTTCTGCCGCCGCCCCCGCCGCCCCCGCACGTGTCCTGCGCTCGGCCGCGATCGTTGGCGCCATGACGGGGATCAGCCGGATCGCCGGCCTGCTGCGCGAACAGTTGATGGCCTATGCCTTTGGCACCGGGTTGGCCAAATCCGCCTTTGTCGTGGCCTTCACGATCCCCAACCTCTTCCGACGCCTCTTTGGGGAAGGGGCCTTGTCGGCCGCCTTCATCCCGGTCTACATCGAGACGCGCGAACGCGAAGGCGTCGAGGAGGCGAACCGCCTGGTCGGTCGCGTGGCCGGACTCTTGCTGGCCACGCTGGGCACCCTCGCGGCCCTCGGCATCCTGGTGGCGCTGGCCCTGCAACACTGGTTCGTGCCGCCCGAAAGTCGCTGGGCCGCGATCCTGCCGCTGCTGCGCATCATGCTCCCCTACGCACCGCTGATCTGTCTGGCGGCGCTGGCCATGGGGATCCTCAACGCGCTGCGCCACTTCGCCATGCCCGCACTGGCACCGGTCTTCCTGAACCTGGTCTGGATCTTCACGCTGCTGGTGATCTGTCCGCTGCTGCCGGACGATCCACTCCTGCGCATCGCCGCCGTGGCCTGGGGCGTGGTGGTGGCAGGTGTGATCCAGGTGGCCGTGCAACTACCAGCGCTGGCCCGCCGTGGCGTGACGCTGCGGCTGCTCTTTGACTGGCGCGGCGATGCTCGCATCCGGCGCATCCTGCTGCTCATGGGGCCCATGATGATCGGCGTCGGCGCGTTTCAAATCAATGTCGTGGTGGATGGCTTCCTGGCCATGTGGGCCGCCAAATGGGCACCCGCCGCGGTGCAGTACGCCGACCTGATCGTCTACCTGCCACTGGGGCTGATTGGCAACGCTTTTGGCACCGTGCTGCTGCCGACCTTCGCCCAACAGGCGACCGATAAAGACCACGCCGGGCTGCGCGCCACGCTCGAAAACACCCTGCGCCATGTGCTCCTGATCGCCACCCCGGCAGCGGTCGGCCTGACCGTGCTGGCCTTCCCGGTGGTGGAACTCCTCTACATCTGGCCGCACGGAAAATTCGGTCAGGATGACGCCATCTGGACCACGCGCGCCCTGGCCGCGCTGGCACCCGGGCTCCTCTTCTTCAGCCTGCAAAAAGCCGTCACGCCAGCCTTCTACGCACTGCAAGACACCCGTACCCCGCTGCGCGTGGCACTCTGGGGCGTAGGGATGAACTTCGTGATGAACGTGATCTTTGTCATCACCTGGCCCGCTGGCTGGAAACATGCCGGCCTCATGGTTTCCACCGTGGTGGTCAGTGCCATCAACGCCTGGACCCTGACGCGCGAACTGCACCAGCGCATCGGCGCGCCGCGCTGGCAGGCGCTTTGGCCCACTGCGGCCGGTGTCTGCCTCGCCGCCACCGGCATGGGGGTGGCGGCTTGGGCGACCCACTACGGGCTGCGAACGCTCCTCTTACCGCACCTCCATTCCGCCAAACTGCTGCAATTGCTGGCCATGGGCGGCGCCATGATCATCGCGATGGCCGTCTACCTCCTGCTGGTCGGACTGCTCTGCCGTCCGGCCCTGCGGGATGTGCTGGCCGACTTCCGCCACCGCAAGAAACCAGCCGGCAAAAAGCCCCCTGCGGCGGCACCACCCATGGAATGAACCGCTGGCAACGCAAGCGAGACCGCACATGCATAAACCGATGAAGATCCTCATCTCCTGCGGCGGCACCGGCGGGCATGTCTTCCCCGGCATTGCCACAGGGCAGGTTTTGCAACAGCGCGACCATGCGCCCGAACTCTGGCTCTCCGGCCGCCGCGGCGTGGAGAATGAGACGCTGCGCGGCTGGGATGGGCCGGTCTACCGCACCGGTGCACAGCCGTTGCGTCCTGCCACCCTTCCCGCCTTCCTCGCCACCTTGTGGCGGGTCTGGCGCCAGATGCGGCGGGCGCGTCCGGATGTAGTCCTGGCCATGGGGTGCTACTCCAGCGTGACGCCCGTGCTGGTGGCGCGCCTGCTGGGGATCCCGGTGGTGCTGCACGAAGCCAATGCGGTGCCGGGCAAAGCCGTCACCTTCCTCTCCCGCTTTGCCCGCCTCACCGCGCTCAGCTTTGCCTCCAGCGCTGTCTACCTCCCCGGTCGCCGCACCATCTGCACCGGCATGCCTGTGCGCACCGCGCTGGCCGGCCAGCCGCCGCTGGACGGGTTTATACCTGACCCCCCGAATGCAACCGATCGCCGCTTTACCGTACTGATCACGGGCGGCAGCCTCGGCGCACATGCGGTCAACGAACTCAGCTGCGAAGCCCTGCTGCACCTGCACCGCCAGGGCGTGCGCGTGCGGGCGATCCACCAGTGCGGCCCGCACGACGAAGCCGGCCTGCGCGCCCGCTATGCGGCGGCCGGCGCACCGGTGCAGGTGCACGCTTTCCTGCAGGAGATGGGGCGCGCCTATGCCAGCGCGGATCTGGCCATCTGCCGGGCTGGTGCGGCCACCTGTTTTGAACTCTGCCTCTGCGGCGTGCCGTCCATCCTGATCCCGCTCCCCTCGGCGGTGCGCGACCATCAACGCCTCAATGCCGAGGCCATGACCCAGGCCGGCGGCGCCTTGCTGCGCCGTCAGGCGGACCTCACCGGGAAAATCTGGCGGCTGAGATTCAAGCCCTCAGCGCCGACCCCACCCACCGTGCCGCCATGCGCCAGGCCCTGCAAACGTTGGCCGCCCCCGCTGCCGCGCAGAAGCTGGCAGAGCTGGTGCTGGCGGAGGCAATATGACCCGGTTTCGGTGACTGACAGCGCGCCGGAGAGAAGGTGGGAGGTGGGAGGTGGGAGGTGTTAGGTGTTAGGTCCGCAAAAAATCGTAAACGTTTACGATTTTTCCGGCTTGGCTCCCAACGAGTTTCTGCGGCTTTGTGTACCGGCGTCGGCTACGAAGCTGGCGAAACGTCCAATCCTACAGACATACGGCATGTCAGACGGGTTTGGACCAGCAATTTTCATTATGGACTTATGGCGGCGGGGCCGCCGGACCCGCCGAGTGCCATAATGAGAACTGCTGGGTTTGGACTGCGGCGGCTTGACGCCGCTCTTCTCCGCCGTGGATGCTCGGCTGATGACAGCCGACGCTACAGGCGCAGCGCGAGGTGTAGGGTTGGCTGTCCACAGCCAACCGGAGAGAGCGGCTTGACGCGACGTTCCCTGCCGCCAGCACATGGCCGCGGTCGCGCCGAAGCGCGCCCCTCCCAGCGCCAAAAACAGCGTAGGCCGTGGCGGGTGTCGCGCGGTTCAACGTTCAATGTTGACTGTTCGATGTTCGCCCCCGGCGGGCTCGTCCCGCCGGAGCGCAGAGTTCCGCCGCAGAAGCCGCGGAGCAAAAGTATCGGGCGCGCGAGGACGAGCCGCTACGGCCGCTTCTCGCGCTATTCATTTAATTCTTCACCCTCTTGCTCTACAGCGGAACTCTCCGCTCCGGCGGCACAGGGCCGCCGGGGGCGTGTGGCACAGGAAAATCCATGTCCTGTCAGCCCGATTTGGACTGCTGCGGCAAGCGGTAGCCCGCGCGACGCCGCTTTTCGCCGCCGCCCGTTACCGTAAGGCGCCCCCCCCAGCCCTCACGCGCGCCGGTGACGGAAGCGGTCGAGCGTCACGGCCACAATGATGATGCCGCCGGTGACGATCTCCTGCACCCAGTTGGCCAGCCCCAGCTTAGTGCAGCCATTGGCCACCACGGTCATGATCAGTGCCCCCACCAGCGCGCCGAAGACCGACCCCTGCCCGCCCGAGAGACTCGCGCCACCAATCACCACCGCCGCGATCACATCCAGCTCAGCCCCCATGCGCCCAGTGGGATCGCCAATCCCCACATACGAAAACTCCAGCACGCTGGCCGCCCCGTACAAGGCACCAGCCAGCAGATAGATCAGGATCTTGGTGCGCGCCACCGGGATGCCGCACAAGCGTGCCGTGGGCTCGCTGGAGCCGATTGCAAAGATGTGCCGCCCGAACCGCGTGTAGTGCAGCATCCCCGCCACCAGCAGCGCCAGCACCACTAGGATCCAGACCCCCGGCGGCACCAGCATCCAGCGCTCGTCCGGCCCGAGCGTCTGCAGCAGCCCGTTCAGCCAGGTCTGACGC
>CAYSHQ010000166.1:0-5516 GCA_964430835.1 uncultured Lentisphaerales bacterium | reverse complement strand
GTACGAGAGCGTCTTCTGCGCCAATCAGGGGCCGCGCGAGCAGCGCCTGGCCGCCTTCGTCAGCGCCATCAAGACCGTCTACGCCAGCACCATGAGCGAAGAGGCGCTCAGCTACCGCGCCCGGCACGGACTGCTCGACCGCGACGAGCAGATGGCCCTGCTGGTCATGCGCGTCTCCGGCGCCATGCACGGCCGCAGCTTCTACCCCCACCTCGCCGGGGTCGGCTTCTCCTTCAACCCCTTCCAGTGGAGCCCGGCCGTGGATCCCGCCGCCGGCGTCATCCGCCTCGTCTATGGACTCGGCACGCGTGCCGTGGACCGCGTGGACAACGACTACACCCGCGTCGTGGCACTCAATGCCCCCACCCGCCGCCCGGAATCCGGCTTCGAGGAGATCTGCCGCCATTCCCAACGTCATGTCGACTACCTTGATCTCGATCAAGGGACCCTGACCACCGGCGAATTCTCACACCTGTTGCATCAGGCTACGGACGTGCCGCTCTCCGTCTTTGCCTCGCAGGACCCACAGGCCGCCAGCCATACGGAGAACTGGATTCTCACCTTCGACCAGTTACTGACTGAGACCCGCTTTGTCGAGGACATGCGCACCGCCATCAAAGTCCTGGAAACCGCCTACGGCCACCCCGTGGACATCGAGTTTGCCGCCAACTTCATTACACCGGCAGAATACCGCATAAATCTGCTGCAGTGCCGACCGCTGCTCGTGCGCGGCGGCAACAAAACCACCGAACTCCCCGCGCTGGATCAACCGAACGCCCTGCTCACAGCCCGGGGTGCCGTGGTCGGCATGGGGCGCGCGGTCAATGTGGACCGCATCATCTACGTCGTGCCGGCCGTTTATGCCGCGCTCCCTGAGCGCGACCGCCACGCCGTAGCCCGTGCGATTGGCGAGCTCAACCGCGCCTGCGGCCGCCGCGGCGGTACCACCCTGCTGGTGGGCCCCGGACGCTGGGGGACCAGCACCCCCTCGCTCGGCGTACCCGTCAAGTTTTCCGAGATCAACCACATCGCCGCGCTCTGCGAACTGGCCACCATGCATGCCACCCTGACCCCCGACATCTCCCTGGGGACACACTTCTTCAACGAGCTGGTGGAAATGAACATGATCTACTTCGCGCTCTTCCCGGCGCGCGACGGCAACCGGTTCGACGAGACCACGCTGCTCGGTGCCAGCAACAAGCTCACCGACTACGCCCCCGGCTGTGGCAAGTGGAGCGACGCCATCCGCGTCTACGAACCGGCCAACGCGCTGCAACTGATCGCGGATCCTTGCGCCCAGCGCGTGGTCTGCTACACCCCGAACGCCTGAGCCGGCATGCCCCCGGCACGCGGAACCGAGAACATTCTCAGCGCAGAGGGTTGCGCCAGCGAATGCCGGAGAAGCGGGAAAAATCCGCATCCGTAGAAACGAGTTCGCAACCGTGTTCGACCGCCAAGGCGGCCAGGTGCGCGTCGGTCACGAGGTTGGCCACCGCCTGTCCTTGGCGGAGCATCTGCTGAAAGACCGTCCAGCAGAGGCACACAGGGGAGCTTCCCGACAAAACGCCGTCCCACCATGTCCGGGCTTTGACATGGTGCGGACTGCGTTCGTCTTCCGCGTAAAGCAGAATGTTTGCACACCTTCGCTTTTGCCCGCTTCTTCGTCGCCAACAGCCCCAGAGCAGACACCGTCGCGCCGCTGCTACTTCGCCGCGTCACCGGACGCGGGCAGCCGGAAACGCTTCCTGTCGGCATCCCATTGCCAGGTGAAGCGATTGGCGAGCAGCATCTCGATCGCCTCGTCGTTGTTCACGGGAAGATCCATATAGGGCCGCACCTGGGCCAGACACTGCGCAGCCGGCAGGCTGTCGGCCAGCAGTGCGATGACTTCCGGCACACCCTGCCGCAGGGCGATCTGCGAGATCCTAGCCAGTTCATAGGTGTCACTCGCGCGCCACATGCGGCGCAGGCAATCGCCCAGCGCATCCCGGAAGGCGGCTTTCAGCTCCTCATTATTCTTCTCCGCATCGACAACACGCGCCAGCTCAAAAATCGCCGCGTGATGGTTCTTCCCCTTGACGGAGACATAGGCCAGCACCAGGGGATAGAGCGCCTGCAGGCGTGCAGCAAATAGTTCCCTCACAAAAAGAGGCTGTTCTAGGTTCGCCATCCATGCCTGCCTGACCACTTCCGTCGTCCCTTCCGGGTCGAGTCGGGCCGCCATCTTCATCAGCCAGTAATGATTGGTACAGGCCGCCAGCAGGAACGGCGCATCCTCCTTGGTCACGGCGCGATCGAGCATGGCCTCCACCGCCCACGGAGTCATATTGGCCTCGCCCCCCAACTGCGGCTTGTAATGATTCCTGGACGTGTCCAGGACCATCGTCAGGATGGCCGGCACGACATCATGCCCGAACTCCTTGGTGAGCTGCGCGGCCACGGCGTCGCGCTTGGCATAGGGCAAGTTCACCCATCCGCTCGTCGCCGACCACGAGGCGCTGTCCGCCAGAGCCACGAGATTCGTCAGCGCCTGCGCCAGCCGTGGATCCACCGGCGGCAGGCGCGCGATCTCGCGAGGCCGCTGTGCTCCTGATGCCGGCGCGGGCATGACTTTGTACGGGTTGACTCGCCGCACCACGCCGGTGACCCCCTGCGCGGAAGCCGCCTCCAGCTGGAACCGCTGTCTGATCTGCCCGCTGCGAAAGGCCGCCATGAAGCGACGGCCCTGCTCTTCGAGCATCTTGTCGGGATACCCGCTGCTACGCCCCGGCTCCCATTCCATATAGAGCATGATCTTCTCCCTGGGCAGCTCTTTGATGATCTCCTTCCAGAGGACGGCCGCCTCTTCCGTTCGTTCCGCTTGCTCCAGTAGTTTCGCGGCGTGATAAGACGCGCTGGCCCAGCCATTCTTGTCGGCCGCGGACCTCCGCGCCAACTGATAGCAGAACAGCGCCGCGTCGGCCTCCCGCTGCTCCTGACACGCGCGGCCCGCCGTATACCACGCCATCGCATGCGTATCATTCGTCTCGGCCGGGCTGCCGCCCCACACGACCTCGCCATACTCCTTGCGCAAGGCGCTGGCTTCGGCACTCTGTGCCGCCACGGCCGCACAACGGTACACGTCTACCCGTTGACCAAAGGTGAGTCTCTCCATGCCTCCGGTCTGGATCGCGCGCTGATACCATTCCATCGCCTTATCATGGCGCCGCTCCGCCAGGAATCGATGGCCCAGATCGCTCTGCATTTCCAGCAGGGCGCGAGAGGAAGGCTGCTGCTCCTGCGCCACCGCAGCCAGAAACAGTTGCTCACACTGCTCCGCTGGCAGCCCGCATCGTGTCAAAACCCCGGGAAGCATGGCGATCGCCAGGCGGGGGGGGCGCAGGAAGACGTCGTACTCGCGTTTCGCGTCCGGCGAGAGGCCTGCGGCCGCAAGGATCGCAAGGGCCTCCTGATGGTAGGCCAGCAACTGGGCGGCCGGCACCCGCAGGTCGGCATCCAGTGCCGGCAAGCCGCGCGCCGCCCGGTAGGCCGCCGACGCACGCATGGCCATCGCGTGCAACTCTGCCGTCACGCCATTTGTGATCGCCCCGTTCGGCAGCGTGGCGTAGGTGATGCAAACATTGTACCGGCCGCCACCTTGTTCTGCCACCACGCGCCGCGGATACACGGCATGGGCAATGTCGCGGACCAGCCCGAGCAGTTCCACCGCGAAGGCCACGTTGGCAAGGCTGCCCGTCATGCACACTCCGGCTTCGGAGGGCTTCCATGCTGAAGCCATCAGGTCGACCAACTGGAGCGCCTGCCGGCGGACGCTCTCCAACTGATCGGCCGTCGCCTCCTTCCGCTGAAAATCGGCAAACAGCTGCATGACGCTTGGCCCGCAATCAACCGGCAGCCTGGCATCTCCAGCCGCCGAACCGGAGTTCTCCACGCGAGCCAGAAGGTCGCTGATTAACTCCGCGCGTGACTTCCGGCTAAAGACTCTGTGGCTAATCAGAGGTTGTTCGATCCGGCCACTGAGTTCGGGCATGACTGCGAGCAGCGGGATTATGCCTAAGCGGTTGCCGCGAGCGAGGTTCCCGCGATCCCGCCAGTACTGGATCGCGGATCCATGCTGCCGGGCTTTCTGCATGTCGCCAAGGTTGAGCGCGGCAAAGGCGGTCATGTAGTGCGTCGTGACCATCCAGTTCGCTGAGTCGCTACCATAGGCCAGGTACGCCGCGCAGGACGGCTGGTTGGTGAGGCCCTCTAGAAACCGCTCCAGATATACGACTGTATTGGACCAATCGCCCGCCTCAAAGGCAAAGGTCCCCCGGTAATGCCACACGCAACGGGCCGCTAGGGAGCCGGGGGCCTTTGTCGCAGCCCGATCGCCAAAGGGCTCGAAAAGTGACCACGGCACTTCCTGGTATCGCGCCACCGGGGCCGGATTCACAGCCATATAGAAGAGCGAATTCGGTATCGCGTTCGCGCAGACCCATTGATAGACGGAAAAATCGAACGGGGGAAAGAGCTCGGCGGTGTCGATGCGGGCATGAATGGCAGAAGCCTTTTGAAAACAGTCCGCCGCCACCTTCCAGTCATGCATGCCAAAGGCGTGCTGCCCACGCAAGAGCCAGACTTGGGCCGCCTCGGGCCCGGCCGGTGCATTCGAGACGACCAGATCGCCCAGCCGGTTAAGCTTGTCCGCAGGGACCAATGATTTTGCGAGGGCCCATGCAAATGTATCGAGCCTCACTGCGACATCGCGGCTGTTGATGGCCTGATCGATAATGTGATTCATAACGCAGGCGGCGTCCGCTTCCCGGCGCAGATTCGGGAACGCCTCATAAAGCTGGCGGTGCCGATCTTCGCCCTTCCGGAGACCATCCAGCAGTATGCCGAGTTCCGCATATTTGCTGGCAAACTTTTCGCGCAAGTGAGGAGGAAACCCCTTCGCCGCGCCCACCGGCATGGCCGCTGACACATTCTCCTGCGTCGCTTGCCCTGCCGCCCAATCAGCAAGGAGCCCGGGCAGAACCTGGCGCAAGTCCGGCAGATCGGACCCCCTGCCGGAGAGCTTCCTGCTTGCCAGCACGCTACCCGAAATGGGGTCCAAGATATCCAACTGAACCCATGGGGTCTGGTTGGTCATATGCCACGAGCAGAAAACCAGACCATCGATCTCAAGCCACTTGTCATAGGCCGGCTGCGCTTGGTTGGCAAAGCTGTCCGACTGCTGTAGGTCAAGCTCGTTGATCACGCTGGCAAGACTGGTCGGATGGAAGAGCCGAACCTGCGACAGGGAAAGCAAGGCACCTTCCGTATTTGCGCGCAGCCCTCGCGCCTTTGCGAGCAATGCGCCGGGCATAGCGTGGCCGTCGAGCAGCGGATCGAGAACGGCAACCGTGCGAATGCCGGACTTTGGCTGCGCATCCCGCCTCATACTCCCGTTTACCGCTGCATTCGTTACACCACCGGCCCTTACCGCGGCAAACTGCGGGAACCCCGCCAACTGGTAGGCTTTGCGCTCCCAG
>CAYSHQ010000165.1:0-5517 GCA_964430835.1 uncultured Lentisphaerales bacterium | reverse complement strand
TCTCGATCTCGACAATGGCGTCATCCACCAGGATCCCGACCACCAGCGAGAGGCTGAGCAGGGTCACCACATTCAGCGTGAACCCCATCAGGTGCATAATGGCAAAAGCCGGGATCACAGAGAGCGGCAGGGCCGTGGCGGAGATCAGGGTGGCGCGCCAATCGCGCAGGAAGAGCCAGACCACGATCACGGCCAGGATCGCCCCTTCGATCAGCAGCCACATGGAGCCGTCGCAGTTTTCGCGCACGGGATCGACAAAGTTAAAAGCTTCGGTGATGGTGATATCCGCATGCCCGGCCTGCAGCTTGGCCAGCGCCGCCTGCACACCGGCCGCCACATCCACCTCGCCCGCGCCGCGGCTGCGTACGATCTCGAACCCCACCACGGGCTTGCCGTTAAGCAGCGCTGCGGAGCGTTGCTCGGCCACGGTATCCGTGATCACGGCCACCTCATCCAGTCGGATGCGCCGCCCGTCGCTCAAAGCCATCATCATGCGCGCCAGTTCCGCCGCCGACTGCACCGTAGCGATGGTACGCACGGACTGCTCCGCACCACCCACGTCCGCGCGTCCGCCAGAGGCCTCCTGCTGCACCTGCCGCAACTGGCGCGAGATATCCGCGGCCGTCGCCCGTAGTGCCAGTAGTCGCACCGGATCCAGCTCCACGCGCACTTCCCGGGTAACGCCGCCCACCCGCGAGACCGCGCCCACCCCGCGCACACTCAAGAGGCTACGGGTGACGGTGTTATCCACAAACCAGGACAAGGCTTCGTCATCCATGCGCGTGGAAGCCACGGTGTAGGTCAGGATCGGCGCGCCCGCCAGGTTGACCTTGGCCACCACCGGATCGCGCAGATCGCCCGGCAGATCGCCGCGCACACGCGACACGGCATCGCGCACGTCGTCCACCGCCTCTTGCGTGGACTTTTCCAGGCGGAACTCCACCGTGACCGTGACGGTGCCATCCTGCACCTTGGTATAGATATGCTTAACCCCGTGCAGCGTGGCGACCGAGTTCTCGATCTTGCGCGCCACTTCGGTTTCCATCTGCGCAGGCGAGGCCCCGGGCAGAAAGGCGCTCACGGTGACCATGGGGAGGTCAATATCCGGGAACTGCTGGATCTTCATCTGCCGGAAGGCCTGCCACCCCATCAGCGTCAGCAGAATAAACAGCAGAATCGCGGGGATCGGGTTACGGATTGACCAGGTCGAGACATTCATGTCAATCCACCTTCGCGGCCGCGGCGTTCGTGGTCAACGGAGCATCCATACAGCGCACGAGGTCGCCATCCGTCAGGAAGCCGACGCCCGAGGCCACCACCGGCGTATCCGCTGCCAGCCCGCTCACGATCTCGAGCAGCGCCTGACTCCGACGGCCGATGCCGACCTTGACCTGTGCCACGCGCTCCCCCTTCTCGAGGCAAAACACGTAGGCAAAGCCATCGCGCAGCAGCACGGCCGACTGCGGCAGCGTCAACACCGGCGCGCGCCCCAGGTCAAAATCACCGCGCACAAACATCCCAGCCCGTAGCAGCGCGCCACCCTCGGCCTCGCCAGCGGGCACCAGATCCACATAAACCACGCCATAGCGTGTTTGCGGGTCAACCGTGGGGCCGACCATGCGTACCCGACCCGTCACCTGCCCGCCCTGCGGTGTGGTGATGTCCACCGGCAGGCCGGGTGACAGCCGCGCCAACTCCGCCGCAGTAACCTCAGCCCGCCACTCCAGACGACCGCCCCGGATCAAGCGGAAAAGCTCCATACCCGGCTGCACCAGGGAGCCGACGCTGGCCGCCCGCGCAGAGATCACGCCGTCATCCGGGGCCAAAATTCGCGTTTGCGCCAGGCGCAACCGATCCATCTGGACCCGGGCGCTGGCTGCTGAGACACGGGCACTGGCCATCAGCTCCGCAGAGAGATACTGGCAGAACTGCTGACTCGTCATGGCGCCGCTGGGCTGGAGTTGCCGGGCGCGCTCCGCATTACCACGCGCCTCCGCCAAAGCGGCCTCTGCCTCGCTCACCATGGCTTGCGAAAGGGCCAACTCGGCCACCACGCTCTCCGTGGCGACGAGCGCCAGCAGCTCCCCCTGCCGCACGCGATCACCGACGTTGACCCGCACATCCGCCAGGCGGTAGTTGCTGATCTCTGCGCCGATGACGGCCTCCTGCCACGGCGCCACATTGCCATAAGCCTCCAGTGTTTTAGGCCATTCCTGCCTTTGCGGACAGACCACGCGCACCGTCAGGGCAGGCTTGACTGCCACCGGTGGCAACGCCGCCGCCGGTGCCGCCGGCTTGGCGAACCACCCCGCCTGAAACGCCACCAGCGCCAGTACACCGGCCAAGAGTACCGCGAGCACCAGCCACCCGCGCTTGCCCGCACCCGTTCTTTTTCGTTTTTCCGCCATAAACAGATTCCCGTCATCCAGGCCCGCATCGGGATCAACAATAAGAAAAGAGGCACCAACAGACCGCCACGCAACCAATGCGCCTTACGCGCGTGCATGATAGGGCCGAACCCGCTGGCAGGCAAACAGATTTGCCACTCCTTTTCTTCGTGGAGATGCGCGGAGTTTCTGCTATTCTGTCGCCCTTTATCCCATGGTCCGCGCACCCATAACCGCACTGGCGGCACGTTTCTCTTCTGCCGCCGATACCTACGATCAATCCGCCCAGGTCCAGAAGACGGTGGCGGCGCAGGTCGCCCATCTGCTCGCCGACATCCCGGTACCCGGCCAGATCCTGGAAATCGGCTGCGGCACCGGTCTGCTGACCAGTCTGCTACGGCAGGCGCTGCCAGAGGCTACTATCCACGCGCTGGATCTCTCTGCCGGCATGCTGGCCGAGGCACGCACCCGCCACGCGCATGACACGCGCCTGCACTGGCTCTTGGGCGATGCCCGACAGTTCACCCCCGCCACCCCCTACGACCTGATTGCCAGCAGTTCTGCCCTGCACTGGATCCAACCGCTCCCCCCCCTCTTTATAAATCTGCACCGCGCGCTCTCCCCGGATGGACATCTGGTATTCGGCCTGATGCTCGATGGCACCCTGGCGGAACTCCACGCCGCGCGTCAGCGCGTGGCCCCGGACAACCCCGCACGTGCCACGTTGCCCACCGTCACGGACGTCCTGTCCGCGCTACAAGCCGCACAGTTCCAAGTCGTGCAGCACGAGCGCGTCAGCCTGAACACGCACTACCCCACGGCGTCAAACCTGTTGCAAGCCATCCATGAACAGGGGACCACCAGCGGCGATCTCTCCCAAGGTAGCCGCCCCCTGCGGCGCCAGGAACTGCGACGGCTACTCGAAGACTACACCAGCCACTACCCGGACGCCGCAGGCGGTGTCTACGCCACCTATGACGTGCTCTATGTGGTTGCACGCCCACAGAAGGAGGCCGAATGACCACCGGCATCTTTGTCACGGGCACGGATACCGGCGTGGGTAAAACCATGGTCTGCGCCGCCCTCACCGCGCAATGGCGCGTCGAGGGTGTGGACGCCGTGCCGATGAAGCCCATCCAGACCGGTTGCGTAGAACAGGATGGACAGCTGCACGCCCCGGATCTTGATGACGTGCTACGCGCCGCCGGCCTGCAGCCGCCCTTGCAGGAATGCAGTTGGATGGCCCCCTACCGTTTTGTTCCCCCCTGCTCCCCGCACCTGGCCGCGCAACAAGCGGGCGAGGAGCTTTCGCTGCCGCACATCGTGGCGTGCTTCCACCAGCTTGCCGCCCGGCACCGCGTGGTACTCGTCGAAGGGGCCGGCGGCGTACTGGTGCCGCTGGGCCAGGGGCGCACCATGCTGGATCTCATGCTGGCCCTGCAACTGCCGGTATTGCTGGTGGCCCGCCCCGGACTCGGGACCATTAACCACACGCTCTTATCGCTGCGCGAACTGCGCCGCGCCGGCCTGCAACCGTTAGGTGTGGTGTTCAACGAAACCACCCCCACCTGCCGCGGTGCCATCGAGACGGACAATCCGCGCATCATTGCCGAACTGGCTGCGCCACTACGCACCTGGCAACTCCCCTTCACCCCTGACGCCCGCACCCTTGCAGGGCTCCATCACCTCCCCAGCTTCCAGGAACTCCTGCCGCAACAGGCCTACGCATCCGCATGAATACCGACGCCTACCGCCAGATGGACCGCCACGCGTTGTGGCACCCCTATACCAAGCACTCCGCCCAACAGGAGGACCCGTTCCCGGTCATTGTGCGCGGCCAAGGGATCTACCTCTACGATACGGATGGTCAGCGTTATCTCGACGCCATCTCTTCCTGGTGGGCCTGCAATCTAGGCCATGGCCATCCGCGCCTGATTGCGGCCATCACGCGCCAGGCAGCGGAGCTACAGCACAGCATCCTCGGCAACCTCTCCCACCCGGGCGCGATTCAACTGGCAAACCAACTAGCCGCCCTTTTCCCCGGTTCCCCGCGCCGCACGCTCTTTGCCAGCGATGGCGCCAGCGCCATTGAGGCTGCCTTAAAGATCGCCATTCAGTACTGGTACAATGTCGGTCAACCGCAGCGCCGCCGGTTTGTCTCGTTGCGCGGCGGGTACCACGGCGACACGCTCGGCGCGGTCTCGATCGGGCGTATCGACGGTTTTCACCGCCCCTTTGAGCCGTTGCTCTTCCCCTCCTTGCAGGCGGAGTCACCCTGCTGCGCGCAGTGCGAGCATGGACGCGACCCCGAACATTGCCCGCTGAGCTGCTACGCCTCCATGGAGCGACTGATCGAAGAGCATGGTGCCGAACTGGCGGCCGTGATTGTCGAGCCGCTCTGCCAAGGGGCCGCCGGAATACGCATCTACAGCCCGCGCTATCTCACGCGCCTGGCCGCACAGTGCCGGGAACATGGCATCCTGCTGATTGCCGACGAAGTGGCCATGGGGTTTGGCCGTACGGGGAAGATGTTCGCCTGTGAACATGCCGGCATAGACCCTGACATCACCTGCCTCGGCAAAGGGCTCTCCAGCGGCTACCTCCCCATCAGCGCCACGGTGGTGCGCGAGAAGATTTTCAACACCTTCCACGACCGCCCCACGGACCACACCCTCTATCACGGCCACACCTTTACCGGCAATCCAATCGCCTGCGCCGTGGCGCTGGAGACGCTGCGTATTTACGCCGAAGAACAGATTGTCGCCCTGGCCGCCCAACGCGGCGCGGAACTCGCACGACAGATGGAAACGCTGTGCGAGCTCCCTGGCGTGCGTAACGTACGCTGCCTGGGGATGATCGGCGCGGTGGAACTCGGCAACAGCACCGATGAGGCCCAAGGGATCCGCGCGGCCCAGGCGGTTCGCAAATACCTCTTTGCACAGCGCATGCTGCTGCGCCCCCTGGGGAACGTGATCTACCTGATGCCGCCGTTTATCATCACACCGGATGAACTGACGGCCACAATACAGGCGCTGCGCGCCGCCATCGTCGCACCGCCATAATGCCTCCCCCCAGCCAGCCAGCCCCACCCCCCCAAACAAGCGCCTAAACATGCCACACCACCGCACAC
>CAYSHQ010000164.1:2471-5542 GCA_964430835.1 uncultured Lentisphaerales bacterium | reverse complement strand
CGCCACGGGTATTCGAGCCGCCGCCCAGCCAGCCGCGCCCCTCGATGCTGTAGCCACCAAAGAAACCGTCGGTCACCACCAGGCCAAGGTGCGGCGCCGTGTTGCCCATGCGCAGGGCGCACACATACGCAACGTCCCCCCCGCACCAGATGTGGGCATGACAGCGTTTTGCCAGGCAGGTTGCCGCGTCCGGGTAGTTGTCGTTGAACGGCGTGAAGATGCGGGTTTCCCAGATCGGTTGCGCCGTCTGGCCGATGTTGCGCAGAACGTACTCCTCGTCTAGTTGTGCGCCGTGCCGACGGCGGGTTACGGTCATCTCCAGGTGACCCATGCGGTAGACGAGGTGCGCGCCTTTCTGCCTGGTGGGCGTCTGCCAGCGCGTCACTACGGCCCCGGGCATGGCGACATAGCCTAGCCCCCAACTATGCGAGGCCGGGAACCAGAGGTTCTCGGCGGCGGAGCAGACCCAGTTCATGCCGTGGGGGTCGTTCGGGTGAGCGATCCGAGTCAGCGCGCCGGTGCACGGGTCAACGGTGATGGCCATCTTCATAGGATACCTCCAAATCGGGAGCAGCTTCGGACTGGATACAGGCCAGCATGTCTGCGGGGTTGAGATGCCCGCTAATAACCATGCGGGTGCCATGTGCTAGCACATACTGGTTGCGCCAGACGTTGCGGCATAACCGGCTGTCTTTATACCCTTGTTTACGCCGGCCTGTCAGGCCGAAATGCCAAAAAAATCGCCCTGCCTGCTGCCGGCTGCCGCATGACCACTTTAGTGGAACACGCTGGTCAGCACGGTTTCGGCCGCATCCTGCCAGGCTGGGTCAAAGTCGCTGCCGGTCGGGATTTGCACAAAGAGACGGCGTGCCACGTAGCGGTGCTGGCTGGGAGGCGAGACCAGTCGGTCCAGCCAGTGCGATGGCAGGTGGCGGATGGTGGCGATGAGTGCGTCCAGTAGATCGAGCGGTTCTTCGGCAGTGGGTGCCAGCACGAACTGCCAGAGGATGTCGGGCTCGCGACGCACCGCCGCGCGGATGGCTGTGGTGATGGCGGCGCGCTGTGCGAAGAGATCAGCCCCGCGGAAGAAGAGCGCACGGCGGTTGGCGCATGGTGGCTTGTTTTGCCCGTGCGTCACGCGTTCGGCAAAGAGATCCGGGAGCCGTTTCCCCACGAAGCGGCGGGTAGGGGAATCGAAGCCGCCGAGCCGCGCTTCTGCCAGCGCTTCGATGGCGGCCAGTTGTCGCGGGCGCAGGCGGTCGGTGGCGAGCACCCGGTAGGGGGGGAGCGGTTGGCAGCGCAGACCCAATTCCTGCCGCCGGTCACGCAGTTCCGTGCCGGGGAGCAACAGGGTTGGGAGAAACTGCGGGTGGGCGTTGGGAAAGCGTGTCAGCACGGCGAGTGATTGTTCAATATCATCCATCCCCTGTCCGGGGAGGCCGTACATGAAGTCTATGGTCGGTTTAATCCCATGGCGTTGCAGGCGTTCAATGCCGGCCAGCACGCGTGCGAGGCTGGTGGGGCGGTGTAGGATGCGCAACACGGCCGGGTCCGTGCTTTGGATGCCGACTTCGGCTTCGACGACGTGGGCTGCGGCCAGTTGGGCGGCGTCCTCCTCGGTGAGCGTGTCGGCGCGGAGTTCCACGAAGAACCGGATCCGGTGATCGGCATTGGCGCGCTGCATGGCACCCAGGACGGCGCGGAAGCGCGGGTGCGCGTTGAAGGTGGGGTCCACCAGGCGGATTTCGCGTGTACCGCGTTGCCGCAGGATACGGATGCGCTGCTCGATTTCGGCGGGTGGCAGGCTGCTCCACCCTTGGCGCCGGAGGTTGTAACAGCAGAAGGCACAGCGCATGGGACAGCCACGGTTGGTCTCGAGATAGGCCATCCCTTGGGCGTCCGGCTGGCAGATCGGGTGATCGGCGGGCGGGAGCACCTCCGCCAGCGGCCTTGTGGGGGGCGCGCGGGTGCCGAAGACGGCTTGCCCGTGCTGCAGCCAGGCCACGTTCCGCCAGTTGGTGCGGCGGCCGTGGCGCAGCGCCGCGAGGATGGTGGGGAAGACCGCTTCCCCCTCGCCGACGACGGCGACATGGATCGAGGCGCCAAATAGCAGCGGGTGTTCTTTGGCCACCTCCGGGCCGCCGACCACGGTGCGCACGTGTGGCAGCTGTTGCTGGATGAGCCGCAGCAATCGCAGGGTGCGTTCGATGTTCCAGAGGTAGAGCGTGGCGCCGATAACATCCGGTTTCAGTGCCAGCACGGCTGCCAGGAGTGTGGCGGTGTCTGCCGTCTCCTGGGCCGCGGGGGTGGGGAGCAGTTCCCATTGTTGGCCCTCCGTGGTGCGCAGCAGCGCGCTTTGCAGGCAGGCTGCACCGAGCATCACGTTTTCGCCGGGCGAGGTGACATCGGGGTCCAGGCGTGGCAGTTGCAGCAGGAGCAAACGTTGGCGGAGAGGCATGCGGCCAGTGTCTGCGGTTGCGGGGTTGCTGTCAAGGCTCTCATCCGCCTCTTTGGGTCGTATCCGCCTGGCCCCGGGTGGCGGGTGGCAAGTGGGCTTGGTCCGGCGGGGTCAGGGAGGGGGGGGTAATTTGCGCGTCGTCGTCCGCTTCTGCTTGCTTTCCCGCACGCTGGCCAGTATGCTCTCCGCATTCTCGCAGGCGCGTATAGAGTCGTGGTATGGTGGGTGTCCGGTACGGATGCTCCTTCCCGGCTGCGGATTTGCGGCCGAACGTCGGCTGATGTGCGGCAGAGATGAGGAAAAACATGGAAATCAGGCCAGCCCAGAGTTTCATTGATGAGGCGACGTTGACGATGTATGCCGACAAGGTGCGTGCGCATGGCGTGATCGATCCGGCGTTGTACGAGAAATATAATGTGAAGCGCGGCTTGCGCAATGCCGATGGTACCGGTGTACTCGTCGGTCTGACCGAGATCGGCAGCGTGCACGGCTATATCATCTCCGAGAGCGAGAAGGTGGCGGTGCCCGGCAAGCTCTTCTACCGCGGGATCGATGTGGATGACCTGATCCGGGGGTTCCAGGAAGAGCAGCGCATGGGGTTTGAGGAGTGCGC
>CAYSHQ010000164.1:0-2371 GCA_964430835.1 uncultured Lentisphaerales bacterium | reverse complement strand
TCGCTCAAGGGGCCGCGGCACGGCGGCGCCAACCTGCGCGTCATGCAGCAGATGGAGTTGGTCAAGAAGGGCGTCAAGCACTGGGACAACGAGGGCGAGGTGGCGGACTTCCTGATGCAGATCCTGCAGAAGAAGGTCGGCGACGGTACGGGGTTGATCTATGGCCTCGGCCATGCGGTCTACACCATTTCCGATCCGCGTACGGCCACCCTACGGGAAAAAGCGCGCGATCTGGCCAAGGTGAAGGGGCGCGAAGACGAGTTGAAGATGTACGAGATCATCGAGCGCATCGGCCCGGGGTTGTTCAACAAGGGGCGTGCGAAGCCGAAGGAGCTCTGCGCCAATGTGGACTTCTATTCCGGGTTCGTCTACGAGATGTTGGGAATTCCCATGGATCTCTTCACCCCCATCTTTGCCATCTCGCGCGTGGTGGGGTGGTGTGCGCATCGGATCGAGGAGATCCTCAACAGCGGGCCGATCATCCGCCCCGCCTACAAGGCCGTTGGTGAGCAGCGCCCCTTCATTCCGTTGAATCAGCGCTAACCGACCGGGAGTCGCCCTATGTCGCTGGCGTGGTCCATCCTGGCGGCCTCGTGGCAGGTGCTGGTCTGGATGGCGCCCTACCTGCTGCTGGGGTTTCTGCTGGCGGGGATCCTTTCGGTCGTGCTTTCGCCGGACTGGGTGCGCCGGCATATGGCGGGGCGGGGGGTGTGGCAGGTGGTGAAGGCTGCGCTGGTGGGGGTCCCCCTGCCGCTCTGCTCCTGCAGTGTGATTCCGGTGGCGCTCTCCCTGCGGCAGCAGTACCGGCTGGGGCGTCTGGGGACGGTCCTCTATCTGGTGGCGATCTGTAGCACGGCGGTGCTGACCGGTTGGCTGCTCGACTGTTTCTTCCCTGCCGCGCTGGCGCAGGTGCCCCCCCTGTCGGCACACTGCGCGGACGGTTCGCCGGCCTCATGGTGGGCGGTGGCCTGCGCCCTGGCCCTGTTGCTGCTGATGGCGCCCGGGCTGCGGCTCTGGCGCAAGGCCGGATGAGACGGCGCCTGTCTGGGAGAAGGGGGCCGGTGTTAGGTGGTAGCCCGCGTGGTTTCGCCCACGACCAGCGGTGCGTTCAGCACCAGCCGGCGTGGGGGGGCGTCGGGGTGGGCCAGGCGCCAGTAGAGCAGGCGCACGGCCTCGGCGCCGATCTCCTCCAGCGGCATGGTCACGGTCGTCAGCGCCGGGCCGTCGTACCAGGCGGGCCGGACGTGGTCGAAGCCGACCACGCTCACATCCTCCGGCACGCGCACGCCGCGCTCGCGCAGGTGCAGAATGGCCGCGGCGGCCATGTAGTCGTTGTAGCAGGCCAGGGCGGTGAACCCGTTTGCCCCCGCTTGAGCGGGTCGCGCCCTCGCCAGCAGCCGATCCACCATTTCTGCCGTAAATTCACGCCCGCCGCTTTGCTGAAAGAGGGTGACGCATTCCGGGGGTGCGCTGCTGCCGCCTTGCTCCAAAGCGGTGCGCAGCCCGGCCAGCCGTTCGAGTGACATGCTGGATCGCAACCCCAAATAGGCCACGCGGCGATGCCCGAGCCCGGCCAGGTGCGCCCCGAGCAGTCGGCCGCCGTCGAAGTTCGCGACGGTGACCACGTCCGCCTGCGGTGGCCCGGCAAAGATGAGAACCATGGGAACCGGCGCCGGGAGCGGCGGGTGCGGCGCCAGCTCATCGCCAAACTCCATTACCACGCCGTCCACCTGTCGGCGATTGACCACCAGCGGCCATTCGGTTTCACTCGGTCCGGAGACGTTCATCAGTTCCGCGCCACAGGCCGCCACGCCCCGGATCAGGCCAGCCAGCAGGCGATGGCTGAACCCCTGGTTCGATTGCGGCATTTCGTTCTGGATGTCGATCATCGAACAGAGGGCGTTCAACCGCTCCTGCGACTCGGTCGCCCGGGTTGGCGGCAGCGGAAAGTGATGTTTCCTGGCCAGTTCGATGACGCGCCGGCGCGTCTTGTCGCTGACCGCATCCCGGCCGTGCAACGCGCGCAGCACGGTCACATGCGATACTCCGGCGAGTTGCGCCAGCCTGCGGATCGTAATGCCCATAACCGCTCCTTGTGGTGGGGCCTCGAATGGTACGTACCACTTTCTGGCAAGGCAAGCGAAATGTTGGTTGCGCTACGAAAATTTCTTCACAATAATGGCGTCATTTCCGGCGATTCAGGTCGCTAGCATGGTCCGTTCCAAATCCCTTCAGGAACTGGTGATAGAATGCAGCACTCCTCGCACAGGCTGTACATGGGCATTGACGGTGGCGGCACCAAGACCATGGGGGCGCTGGCCGATGAGACCGGAACGATGCTGGCCGAGTGCAAGGCGGGCCCCTCTGCCAT
>CAYSHQ010000163.1:0-5648 GCA_964430835.1 uncultured Lentisphaerales bacterium | reverse complement strand
CAGAATGCGCTCTTTGGAAGTCATGGGGAAAGCATGGCAGACCCAGGCTGAAACGTCAAGCGCACCATCAACCAGTTGGTCGTTGGCTACTGACAGCAGCCAACGACCAGCTAACTTACGCAGCACGAGCAACCGCGCCAGTGAACCGCAGGTTTTGCCGCAATCGAACCGACAAAAAAACACATGCTTTGGCCGGTTTCGACAATGGCTTAATCTCCGGGTATGCGGCATAATCTTCCCCATGTGCCAGCGGTGTCGTGCAAGTGCTAGGACATACGGGTGGCGCGCTGGGTGTAGACCGGGAAGGAGCTTTTCATGCGGAACCAAACGGACCGGACGATTCTACGTGAGTTGGCTGCGCGCGTGGCCGAAATCGCCGCATTGCCTATCCAGGCCGAGAAACGGGCGCTGTGGTGCAAGCTCAATGCTCGGAAGCCAGAGCGGCCCATGGTGATGATCGACCAGATTTGCTGGAACGAGATGAACGTCAACGAGGAGTTGACGCTGCAATGCCAGGATCCGGAGTGCCGCTATTACGAGGATTTCCTGCGGCAAACGCTTTTCCGGTGGAGACATTTTCCGGTGGACATGGTGGTGGAACCATTTATCCGGGTGCAAAAGGCGGTTCACAACACGGGATTCGGCGTGGGGGTCAAGGAACAGGTTGCGGTGACGGACCCCACCAACTCCATCGCCGGGCATCTCTTTCTCAACCAATTCGAGCGGGACGAGGATCTGGAGATGGTCAAGATGCCGGTCATCACGCACGATGTTGCTGAAACAGTCCGCCGGTTGGAGGTTGCGCATGAGTTGTTTGATGGCGTCATGGGTATTGTCGAGCAGGGGTGCGATCCCGGCTACATGACCATCTGGGATCCGATCAGTTTCTGGATGGGTGTGGAGGGTGCCTTGTACGGGTTGGTGGATCGTCCCGAATTCATGACGCGGCTAGTGAATCGCGTCGTACAGGGCCAACACCTCTTGTTAGATCAACTGGAGGCGCAGGGATTGCTTTGCCACCCGCAACCGCTGGTGCACTGCACAGGGGCCTGGACGGACGATTTGCCGGCGCCGGGATTCGATCCCGCCCGGCCCCGGGCCAAAGACCTTTGGATGTTCAGTATGGCGCAAATGTTCTCCACCGTTTCGCCGGATATGTTTGATGAGTTCGAGATCGAGCCGTGTATGTCGCTTTTCAGGCGCTTCGGTCTCGTCTACTACGGTTGTTGCGAACCGCTCGACAAGAAGATGGCCCAAGTGCGCAAGATACCGAATCTGCGCAAGGTCTCTATGAGTCCGTGGGTTGATGAGGAAGTCGGCGCGGCGGCGATCGGAGGGGATTTTGTGTATTCGCGCAAGCCTAATCCCGCGCTTTTGGCATGGCCGGATTTTCGTGAGTCAGCGGTGCGTGAGCACCTGCAAGCATCGGTCAGCGCGTGCAAGCGGCACGGCTGTCCCTTGGAGTTGATTCTCAAGGATATCAGCACAGTCAATTACGAACCGCAGCGGCTATTTGCCTGGGCGCGGATTGCTATGGAGGTTGTGCAGGGATAGGGGGCCTGGGGCATGCTACGGCTACGGCGGGTCCGGCGGCCCCGCCCCGGCGCGATTAAGCGCGACCGTCTGGCACACAGCCTGCATATCGGCCGGCAACGGCAGCGTAAAAGACAGCTCCCGTCCGGTGGCAGGGTGGCAGAAGCGCAGCCCCGCCGCATGCAGCGCCTGGCGTTTCATGCGCATGCGCGCAAAATCACCGGGCGTCAACGCATCCTGGCAGAAACGCAGGAAAAAACCGGGGTCTAGACCATACAGCTTGTCGCCTACCAACGGGTACCCCAGCGTCTGCAGCGTCACGCGAATCTGGTGCAGTCGGCCGGTATGCGGCGTAACGGAGAGCAGACTCAGCGCGCCATGCCGCTCGCCCAGCGCAAACTCTGTCCACCCCCACTGCGCCTCTGGCCCCGGCGGCACAGCCGACGCCGGCGGCGTCAGCCAATTCCCGCCATCGGTCGTCACCGGCCGGAAGCGGCGCTGCTTGAGCACCTCCCCGGTAAAGTCAGCCACAATCCAGCCAGCGGCTGTGGCCTGCGCCGGGAAGGCCCCTTCCACGAGCGCCAGATACTCCTTGCCCACCGTGCGGCCCGCAAACTGCGCCCGCAACTGCTTGGCAGCGGCCGGCGTCCGCGCCACCAGTACCAGCCCCGATGTTTCGCGGTCAATCCGGTTGACAAAGATTGGGTTCTCGATGCCATGTCGGGTCTTCAGAATGGCCCAGAGGGTGTGGTTAAAGTAGCGACCACAGGGATGGCAGGTGAGGTTCCCCGTCTTGTCAATCACCAGCAAATCGGCATCCGCATGCACCACCGCGATCCGGTCATCCATGGGCGGTTCTGGAATGCCGTCGGCATCGTAGGCCAGTTCATCGCCGGTCTGCAACCGATGGCCCGGCGGTGTGGGGCGCCCATTGCAGGTCATGCGCCCTTCCGTCAGCCGATCCACCCACTCCGCGCGCGTGTGATAGGTAAAGCGCGTGGCCAGGAAATCCAGCAATACCACCCCGGCGCGCTCCGCAGGGATCACAAACCGGATCTGTCGCCGTATCGAAATGGCATGCTCCGTGCGCACTAGCGTTCCGGCTGCAAGAACAGTTCCGTGCGATAGGCGGTCGGGAAGTTCGGGTTGTACTTGTAGGCCGCATAGCACGGTTGCGGCCCTTCCGCCATCCCCTCCAGATTCATCCAGCGCGCATCGTTGAGCATGGCATGCCAGGTCTTAAGGAAATCGCGGCACTTCCACGTCCGGCAATTCAGGTCATTGCGGTGCCAGTCCTTGAATTTGCCGGTCTCAATCCGTTGCTCGACCGCCAGGGCCGCCTCGCCATGGCGCAGCGCCTGGAAGGCCTCGAGGTAGGCGTCATAGCCGCGCTTGTCCAAGTACGCCAAGACCGAGCGGCAGAAGCTCCGCACCATGCGGGTCAGGTGCAGCGACTTCTCGACCTGTGCGACCGCCTCCTGCTCGAAGAACAGGCGCCGGTTCCCTTGCAGATGCCGCGCCGCATCGCGCGCGCGTAGCGCCGCCACGTCCCATTGCGGCTCCGCCAGCCCCAACGCCTCTTCAAACCAAAGCAGCGCCTCCCGCAGGTTCGCGAACTTGCGCATACCCCAGATCCCCGGCGGCAAGTCCTCGCGATTGTAGACCCGCTGCAGCGTGAAGCGCACAAAGATCGTGTAGAAGTTATCCCCCACCCGGTTGTCCGGGCGCTGCTCATCCAGCGCAAAGGGGATCCCGGTCAAGGCGCGATAGGCCTCCGCCAGCTCCGGCTGCTCGGCGCCGAGCACCTCGCGCAGATACCAGTTGAAGTAGCCGTCGCCGTTCGCCCCGGCGATCGCCGCCATCCCCGCATAGTCATTGGCATACCCCATGACCTGCCGCAGGTTGAAGATCTTCTCGCGCACATTCCCCACATTCAGGATGAAGATGCGGTTCATCCCCAGATCCATCACGCGCCGCAATTCACGCGCATACACGGCCGGCGCATAACTGGTCACCCGCATGGACTGCGCCCCATTGAACATGGAAATGTGCTGGTATACCCCGGTGGGGTTGGGTGAATGTGCCACCAGCGTCTCGAGGTTCGCGCGCATGCAGGCATCGCCGTCATCGGTATGAATCACCGTGGTGCCGGTCGGAAACCGCAGCAGGCCGGCATGGTAGAGCTCATACAACTCGCCCCAGAGATAGCCGTAGGTTTCCGGCTGCGCCTCGCCGCGTACTTCCCGAATCAGCTCATACTGGGCAGCCAGCACCTCGTTGATGATCTGCGCCTTCTGGGCCAGCGGCGCATCCGGCTTCATGTTCGGGTCGTCCACCCAGAACGGACGGTCAATCAACCCGCGGAAGTTCAGCGTCCACAACACCTTCCGACCGGCCTGCCGTGCAATGGCCTTGCGCCAGTACGTCAGGATATCGGCCCGGTTGGAGGACCAGGAGAACGGCACGCCGCGTGGCCAGTAGAAAGGCGCGGAGCCCAGCGGTTCGGCATGATGCTGGGCAATGTAGAGCCCCATGTCGGAGGCCAGTTTGATCTGCGGCTCATCCGGCAGGATATTGGTGCCGGGGATCACGCAAGTGCACTGCATGCGCAACGCCAGTTCAAACAGTTCGCGCCAAACCTCCGCCGAAAATCCCTGCTCCGGCTTCTCCAGTTGAAACCCCACCAGCAGATCCTCGTCATTGAAGAAGAAGCCGCGGTGGCGGAAGGAGTACGGGCGCGATGTGGTTGTACCACAGGGGATCTCGACGCGCTCCGCCAGCGCCGGCAGGGCCTCGGTGAAATAGTGGCAAGGGTCCGCCCCCAGCCATTGCTCGCTGAAGCGGTAGATACCGTGAATCAGCCCCAGTTCATCACTGCCGGTGATGATGACAACCTCCGGCCGCACGGCCACGGTATGCGAATCGAAATCGCCCCCCTCGCACAGGCGCAACTCAATACGACCCGCGCCCGCCGCCGGCGTAGCGCCCCGCGCCAGTCCCAGCTTGCGACGCAAATCCTGACGCAACGCGGCGGCCGCATAGGCCACTGCCGCATTGCCGCTGCCATCATGGATCACCGACGACGCACTCAGTACACAGCTTTTCATACTACGTATATCCTTATCAGGCATTCAATTCAGCATGCACCAGGCGCGACCGTTGGAACTCCAGCACCGGCGCCCCCGGAATCAACCCGGCCAGGGAGCCATCACGCTCAATGATGATGCAATTCCCTTCCTGACAGAGGTCGTGTCCGTTATCGCCCACGCAATTGCAAGCCACCAGTGCCCGCTGCTTGCGCCGGCAATCGGCCATGGCATCCACGGGGATGCCGACGCGCGCCATGCGTTCCGCGAAGCGCTGCCGACCCTCCGGCGTGTCCAGCGTCGTGAGCGGCAGCATCTCGGCACGCGTGCCACCGCCCGCCGTACCCAGGAAGACCAGGTCACATTGGGCGCGATCCAACTCCTGCAACACCTCCGGGTGCCCCCAGTCCGCACAAATCACCATACGCGCGCGCCATCCCGGAATGTCGAGCGGCAGCCGCGCCGCCGGGCCGGCCGTGAACCCCACCGCGCGTTCGCGGTCGTTCAGCGCCAACTTCCGCTGCACCTGCAAGCGGCCATCCGGATACGCCAGAAAGTACGAGTTATAGACGAGGTCGCCGGCGCGCTCATTAAATCCCACCAGCAGCAGCATCCCGGCACTCCGGGCGAGTGCCGAAACCCGCTGTGCCGCCGTGCCATCCGCCGGGACTGCCCGGCGTACGGCTTCCGGTGCCACGCTGCCCCCCTGCAGGACCCCCTCGGAAAAGAGCAGCACCTGCACGCCCGCCTGCTTGGCCGCGCTGGTATAGCGCTCGATCAGCGCCAAGTTTCCTTCGAGATCCTCAACCTTCGCGACGATTTGCGCCGCACCCACATGCAAGCCTGGTTTCATGGTATAGTCTCTTCACTTTCCCGACGGCCGCAGCCGTGCGCTGTGTACGCCAAACGCCCCCGCTGGGACGCTTCAAAAGACACGGGGAACCAGTATAGAGCAGCCAGCCGCCAACGCAACGCGAAATCACACCCGCCTAACTGCGGGGGGCGAGCGTGGAAGATTGGAAAATTGGA
>CAYSHQ010000162.1:0-5684 GCA_964430835.1 uncultured Lentisphaerales bacterium | reverse complement strand
GGTGCGCCCTCTCGTCACGCTTCGCCCTATGCGAGGCGTGAGCCGTCGTTGCGGACGCGTGGCGGTGCGCCGGCACGGTTTTGGGGCGTGTACGGCCGCGTGGGGGGCCTTGTTGTGCGCGATAGGGGCGGCATCCGCGGCGGGTGAGGCATACGCACCATCGGCGCCTACGATAACGCCCGATGGGGGGGTGTTCAGCGACCCGCAAACGGTCACCATTTCCCATCCGTCGTCGTCGGTCCTGGCGCGTATTCCGAGATGGCGTATCGGGGGGAAGCATCCGGACGAAAGGATTGAAGAAGCGACAGGACTTTCGGATGACGGGGAAAGCGTCATGGCCGTGCGGGCGCTCACGAATACCGACGAAAAGAACAAGTATCCGGGCGTAAATTTCTCCCCGGACCAGGGCAACACCCCCTTCTACATCTGGTCCCTGAAAGACATCGCCGGTGGCTATGAGCCATCGATGTATGCCGGGGCGACGGAAGCGATTGAATGGGACGGAGCGAGCCGCGACTTCTACGACGGGAAGACCGGCAACCGGGTCTTTCTCCTGTTGCGTCAGTGGAGGAACAAGGAGGGCTCGGGTGGCGGGATCTCCCTGTGGAGCTGTGCGGCGGGGAAGAATCAGGCGCAGGCCAGCCAGGAACTGGCGCAGTTCAGCCGTGTGCCGATGCGCACCTATGCCGATCAGCCGGTCCGGTTGGAATTCGCTGGTGATAAGGTTCGTGTTCGGGTCGGTGAGCGCCCCCTGGTCGGTACCACAACCGATACCAATGGCTGGGTCACCTATACTGGTGACGATGTCAGCGGACGGGTCCGATCCGTCTTGGGGGCGACGCGATTCTGGTTCACGCTTGCGGGAGGTGAGTTCAAGGGCTCGCGTGAGTTGATCGTATCCGAATCACCTCCGCCGGTCATTCGTTTCAGCATCGACGATTCGGAGGTCACGGACGCCTCGCCCATCCTCGATCACCCCCTGACCGTGACCCACAGCGTCACAATACGAGCGCGTTGTTTTCGCGGGGATGTTCGGCGTTCGCGGGAGGTTTCATCGATTTTTCGTTTCGAACCGCCGCGACTCCCGGACGTGTCGTATGTCTCGCCCGTTCGTATCACCGTTCCGCATGCCCCTCTGGACGGGACTCCCGCGCAAGTCAGCATCGACGGGCCGGGTGGTGCGGTCAAGGGGCTCGATATCGGGAATCGGCAGTTTCTGCTGCGTTGTCCGCTGGCCCCGGAGGGGGTGACACCCCTTGTGGTGCGCCGGAATGGCCTTGCGGATCATAAGCAGACGGTGACTTGGCGGCCATTTGCGATCACATCGAATGCCCATAGCAATCGAGTCGCGATTCGTCGGGGTGAGACCATGCTGTTGACCGCTCCAGCCTCACGGGGGAAGTCATTCCAAATCGATCTAGTCGAAGGAACGAATCGGCCGTATCGCTCCTTGTCAGGCAAAGGCGGCGAGAACCTACCCGTCCTCTTCGACCGGGCAGGGGGCATCACGGCCCAAGCATCGATTGATGGTGTTCCTGCCGGCAGCCTTGCCGTCACGGTAGCATTGGTGGACTTCCGGGAGCCGATTGCCTGTCAGGTTAACTTTACCCGCATGAAGGATGTCGTCATTCACGGTCCGGCGGAGGGCGTCGTGTTCACATCGAGCGATCCCAAGCTCTTGCGTGTCAGAGTCAAGGAGCCGACGATCGATGGCGCGCGTCTGGAGCTTTCCGCGCTTGGATACGGCAAGGCAGCTCTGCAGGCGCGAATCGGCGGCTCTTCAGGCCCGGTCATTACCGAACAATCTGTTGACCTATTCACCCTGGACTTGTGCGGATCTCACGCTGTGCGGGTCGCAAACAAGCCGACGAGCGTGCCCTTCGGCCTCGAACTGCGTCCTTATCTTCCCTACTTGCGGATTGACTTCTCGATGGGTGCCACATTCTCGACGTTCGACGACAATGCCCGCGCCTTTAGCGTCAACACATGCGATTCCCAGACATCGATCGGTCGGCCAGGGTTTGGGTCCCGGCGTGATGCTGCCACGGGTGAGCAGATCGGTATTTTTGATTTCACGGTCGAGATCCCGAAGGGTGAGAGTGGATGGGCCTTTGGCTCTGGCGTCACGGTTACCGAGCGCGCATTTCCGTGCACGCGTGTAGGTGGAATGTGAGCGGTGGCGGCTGCAAGGCTGCCGTTGTGCGCGGAGTGTCGTCCAGCATCAGACGGATAGGACGTACAAGATGCCTTTCCGGGCGGGGGCGGAACAGCTCCTTGTCGTATAACGGCGGTTATGTAAACGATTTGGGCGGGGGGGAGTGGCTCAGGGGGGGCGTCGAAGCTTGTTTTTGATGGTGGCGTTGCTTTTCGACCCCAAAAGTCGTACCATGAGGTCGGTTTTGGATCGGGAAGGGATAGCCGGATGGTCGGGCGGACTGGGCTGTGCCTGCCCGGAGCACCATGGAGGGTCGCCGGATGTGTACGAGAGTTCAAACTTGGACGCTAATCATAGCATGTTTGCTTTGTGTTGCTTGCAGTCGAGCGCAAACAGTAGTGTCAAACGCAACCGTGACTCTAGTAATTGGTTGCACTCTTGATTCCTCACCCATGAAACTAAAATGTCTACTGCGCAACGGAACTGCACATACATTTGAAACGTCGCCGATCGCGACCAATGATAGCCGTTTATATATCACCACGCCGGACGGCCAACGTTTGCCGTGGTTCCGCAGCAAACTTGTCCGGCCTATAATTGTGGCGGTGGGTGCGACTGAGGAATGGGAGTTGCCCCTTGGCGATCTATTCGGGCTGCTCAAACTTGATAAAGCAGGAGTTTACACCATTGTTTGGGAGATTGGGAGTTTGCGCTCAAACATTGCATCGATCTACGTTCCGAAACATTAGATGGATCGCGCATGGGGGGCCTCAAGGGAGTGAGTAGACGGTACCTAATCATGTGGTGACTTGGGGGGTATAGGTGTGAAGCAGATTCTCAAGTTCCTGATGCTTCCGGTGCTGGCACTTGTTCTGGTGCTGCTGGTGCGAGGGTGGAGTGGGCGCAAGCCTGGATCGCAGGCCCCGCGTGCGCCGGTTGTGGCGACAAACGCTCCGTCTAACGGGGTCCCTGCGCCGGAGGCCGGTACGAACGTGGTGCCGGAGGGTACGAATCCGGTGCACCAAGCCGCAGTCACGCCACCTCGGAAGATGCCGGCCGGGTGGGAGGATTTCTTCGCGTTGAAGCCGGCGCAGCAGTTGAACCGGGTGACTACCGCCATGGCGAACCATAACTGCCGCCGGATCTGCTGGCGTTCTTCGAGGAAGAGATCTTCAACCGCCAGCATATGGCCGTGACCCGCAACAACATGGCCAATGCGCTGGTCTGGCAGGAGTGACACCGCGCGATCGTGCCGCTCACCCCTGCCGCACCAACGGGAACACGAGACGGAACGTGGTGCCCCTCCCGGGCTCACTGTGAACCCCGATGGCTCCCTGGTGTTGTTTCATGCATCCAAAGACATTCGCCAGGCCCAAGCCGGTACCCTTGCCCACGCCTTTGGTCGTGAAGAATGGCTCAAAGAGCCGGGATTGAACCGCCGCATCCATGCCTGTGCCGGTATCCGCGACCGACAGTTCGATGTACCGGCCGACAGGCAGCTCGAAGTCCTGCGCCAGTCGCAAAGGCGCCTGGAGCTCGAGCACCTTCGTCGCGACCGTCACCGTTCCGCCCCGGGGCATGGCGTCCCGCGCATTCATACCCAGATTCATGATCGCACTCTGGATCTCCGCCGCGTCCCCCTGCACGACGGCCTCGGCTGCATCCAAATGCCTGACGATCGGGATATGCGCGCCAATCGTATGTCGCAGCAACTCCACCGCTTCCTCGATAACCTGATGAAGATCCACAGGCGCCAGAACGAACGGGCTCTGCCGCGAGAACGTGCGGAGTTTCATCGTTATCGCAGCGGCGCGATTGGCTGAGGTCAAAATCTTGTCCGCGCACTCCACCAACTGCGGATCCTCACCCACGCTGGCCTTGAGCACCTCTGCAAAACCGATGACACCGCCGAGCAGGTTATTGAAATCGTGGGCGATGCCGCTGGCCATCTGGCCCAACACCCGCATCTTCTCCCCCTGGCGAAGGCGCTCCTCCGCCTGCCTGCGCACCGTAATGTCGTACGCGGTGCCCACCAGATAGATCTGGTCGCCGATCTGAAGGCGACACGCCGCGAAATCGAAGGGCACATGTCGCCCCGTCAGATCCACGACGTTGGCCTCGATCGCGGCCCCGCCTTCACGAAACACGCGCTCGACGGCCTCGGACACGCGCACCTTGTCCTCGTCGGCGATCCGCGACAAGAATTCGTATTGCTCCGCCGTCGCCGGATTAACCCCCGTCACCCGTGCGTACTCGGCATTCCAGCGCACCAACCGGCCGTCCCGGCGAAACATGAAGAAAGCTCCGGGAAGACCGTTAATGACCGCGTCGGAAAAGGCCTTCTCCCTTACCAGCGACTCTTCCGCGCGTTTGAACTCCGTGATGTCGCGCCCCTCCGGGATCAGCCCCTGCAGCGAACCATCCGGGGCCAGCAGGGTGCGCAGCGAGCAGTCGATCTGCCGCAACTCGCCCGCCGTATTCAGATGCGTCGCCTCGAACCGCACCAGCTGCCTCGTTTGTCGCGCCTCGGCCACCGCCGTGCGCAACCGCGCCACCATGACCGGGTCGTGCGTCCACCAGGGGCACTCCCAGAAGAAGCGCCCACGCACCTGCTCCAGGGACAAGCCGGCGAAGCGCAAGGCGGTCTGGTTGGCCTCGATCAGCCGGCCCTCCAGATCCAGCAGGCCGACAAACTGAAACGCATTATTGAAGATCTGCTCGAAGTTGTGCCGGTGGACCAGAAGCTGCCGCTGCGCCTCCTCGGCGGCCAGGTAATCGCTGACCAGCGCGGAGCCGGCAATCCAAAGGAAGGCAAACAGGGAGAACTCACCCAGATACGGCAGCCGCAAGGCGCCCAGCAGCACCGCACAGTCCCATAGGACGAGCGCCAAGAACGCAGCCAGCGCCAGGAGCAACCGGCGCCGTGTCCGCACCGCAAGCCCCTGCGATCGCAGCACCATGGCAATCTGCAGCACTGGCATTAGCAGCAGAAAACCCAGGTAAACAGGAAGCACCAGGGTTGGGGTTCCATCCACGCTGACCGACGGCCCCCACCAGGCCGACCCCCGGTGAATCCCGGAGACGGCGCTATACAGCAGCGTCCACGGGTGAAAAACCCGCACGCAGGGAAGGAACGCCAAGACGGTTGTCAGGCACCAGAGCAGCGGTCGCGGCGGGCGGGTTTCCGTGTAGGAGGCGACAAACCAGAGCGAGGCGATGCCCACATAAGCCACCACCCACATCTCCCAGCGCAAAAGGGAAAAATACGCCGGCACCGTCTGCACCCCGTAGAAGGCTGACTGCTGCAGACCATACACGCCGGCACCCAGCGACAGACAGGCAAACCAGAAGATGTGCGTGGGCCCGCGCTTGCTGCGCCAGGCAATGCTAAAAAACAGGATCGCCGACACAAACCCCATGCCGGCCAAAACAAGCAGTGAGGTTTCCAAAAGATTTTGCACGAACGATCACCCTGACAGACCCGCAACGGAACATCACATGCACTCCAAAATACTGTACCGGCGCATCC
>CAYSHQ010000161.1:0-5703 GCA_964430835.1 uncultured Lentisphaerales bacterium | reverse complement strand
TTTATGTGCCTTTTGTGGCCAACTTTAATTGTCTGCGCCGATCCTGCCCATGTCCGAACCATCGGCCAACAACCACCTCTCCATTTTTAGCATACACCAAAGCGCCTTCTGTGGTTACCAGATAGACCTTGCTACAGCCAGCCAGCATAAGGTGGCGCTTCAGGAAAAGACCATGGGTGGAACCACCGGCAGCTGCGTATTCCACTAGCGAGCGGCACGCGTGTGTGGGATAATTACTAATAGTGCGTATGGAACAGCTCGTCAATAACCGGTGCGTGGATGACTGGGCGCAACGCCGCAGGTGGTGCGGTGCAGGGCGTTTGGCGATCATCAGCCTGGTGCTTGGGTGGGGTGGGGTGTTGCCGGTTTGGGCGGCAGACGGACGGGGCGGCGCGGTTGAGAATCTGCACGCCGCAGGTGGGCGGGCCGCACTGGTCAAGCGCTGGCGCGAGGAGTCGCAGGCGCGGCGGCTGGAGGCCTGGCAACAGGCGCGCGCGGCCGGGTGGTCACCCAAGGGCCCAGGGTATGAATTGCAGGCGATTCGCAACCAGCGCGTCTATATCTACCACACCATGAACGACAAGGCGGCGCTTTCGACCGCCGCGGCTGCGATTCGTAACACCGCCCCCTATGCCGTGAATGGCAGTGGCCGCACGGTGGGCGTCTGGGATGAAGGTTCCGTGCGCAGTACGCATCGGGAGTTTGGCGGACGGGTTACGGTCAAGGATGGTGCGCCGGCCTACGGCCACGCCACGCATGTGGGCGGTACGATCGGCGCCGCAGGCGTGACGGCTACGGCGCAGGGGATGGCACCGAGTGTGGCGATCGATTCCTACGACTGGAATGATGACGCCGCGGAAATGGCCGCGCGCGCCATGATGACCCCGGGCGAAGACAATAAGATACAACTCTCCAACCATTCGTATGGCTATAACCTGGGATGGAGCGGCACTGACTGGTATGGTGTCTGGCCGGCACGGGAAGACGAAGGCTTTGGCCAATATGAGGCGAACGCCCAAGCCTGGGACGCCCTCTGCTACCAGGCACCCTATTATCTGCCGTGCAAAGCCGCAGGTAATGATCGTGACGACAGCGCGCCCGCCGCAGGTGCCACCTTTTCCTACTACATCGGCAGCGATAAGTATTCCAAGACCTATGATCCGGCCGCCGACCCCTATAGCGATGGGTTTGACCAAGGCGGCTTCGACACCATCCTGGGCGACAGCACCGGCAAGAACATTCTGACCGTGGGCGCGGTGAGCGCGGCGGTAGACGACGGCTCGCGAGCGCCGGGGGCGGCGGGTATGGCCGCATTTTCGGGGTGGGGGCCGACGGACGATGGCCGCATTAAGCCCGATGTCGTGGGCGATGGCGTGGATGTGTATTCCACCTACTCCTCCTACTCCTCGAGCGACGACAGCTATGCGTGGATGAGTGGCACGAGCATGGCGACACCCAATGTATGCGGGTCGGCGGTGCTGTTGACCGAGTTTTATGGCCGGCTGTTTCCCGGGCAGTACCTGCGCGCCAGTGCCTTGAAAGGGTTGCTCATTCATACGGCGGATGATTTGGGGAACCCGGGACCGGATTACGCGCACGGCTGGGGGCTGGTGAATGTCAAGGGCGCGGCGGAACTCCTCCAGCAGCATCATGATGAGCCCTCGGCGCTGCATCTGATGGAGTTGGTGCTGGATGCGGCGACGACCAATGTGAGCGTGGCGTTCCACTGGGACGGCACCCACGCGATCCGTGCCACCCTCTGTTGGACCGATCCGGCTGGACCCTTGCAGCACGGATTGGATGATCCGACGCGGGTGCTGGTGAATGATCTGGACCTGCGGATCATCGGCCCCACGGGGCAGGTCTATTTTCCCTATGTGCTGCAGCCGGCGAATCCTACTGCCGTGGCTACGACCGGGACGAATGTTGTGGATAATGTGGAGCAAGTCTATATCGCGGCACCCGGCAGCAATGGTTTTTATACGCTGGTCGTGAGTGCGCGGGGCAGCAATCAGGTCTGTTCGGTCGTGCTTAGTGGATCGACCAGTTCGACCAGTGCGCCCCCTTCGATCATGTCTGGCAGCCTGTGGCCGTCTGGCCAGACGGGTGTCGCCTACCAGCAGTCTCTGGCGGCGGTGGGTGGCATGCCGCCGTATGCGTGGTCTCTGGTGGCTGGGGCACTACCGGCCGGGTTGAGCCTGAGCAGTGGCGGGGTGGTCAATGGCACGCCCATTCTGGCGGGTACGGCGCAGGGGCGGTTGCGCGTGATGGATCAGCAGGGGGCGATTGCAGAATCAGCTTTTCGCCTGCCCATTGCGGCCCGGTTCCTGGCGGAAGGGTTTGAGCATGGCGGTGCCATGCCGGACGGCTGGACGCAACAAGTGATTGCGGGGGCGACGAATTGGACGGTGCAAGCCGGTGGGTACGAGGATTACGGGCAGGCATATCCGTCTGCCGCACATGCGGGTGGTTACAACGCGTATCTCTATGTGGGGAACGATTCAAATCATACGACCCGGTTGATCACGCCCAGGTTCGATTGCGGCGGCCTCACGCAGAGTGTACAGGTGATATTCTGGCACTGCATGGAATTTTGGGAGCCAGATCAGGATGAACTGCGCGTGTACTACACGCGCTCGGCTGGTAGTACGTGGGACTTGTTGGCCACCTATACGGACCGCGTGGCCACCTGGACGCAGCGGACACTCACCTTGCCCAATCCTGGCAGCAGCAATTATCTCGCCTTTGAAGGGACTGCCAAGTGGGGGTATGGCGTTTGCCTGGATGATGTGACGATCACGGCGGACGCACCGGCGCCTACGAACACGTCGTATGGGACGCCGTATGCCTGGCTGGCACAGGCGGGGCTGGCGGGCGGTGGCGACTACGAGCTCGCGGATGCCAGTGATGCCGATGGCGATGGGTATGCGGCCTGGCAGGAGTATGTCGCCGGCACAGTGCCTACCAATGCGGCGTCGCGGCTGCAGGCTGGGATCGTCGTGAGTAATGGGGGGGCGCGGATCACCTGGGCGCCGGACCTCGGGGCGGCGCGCGTTTATACCGTAGAGGGGGGGACGAATCTGGCGGACAACGCCTGGGGCGCCACCAATGCCGGCAGCCGATATTTCCGCGTGAAAGTAGGGATGCCGTAAGGGTGCGCGTGCGCGGTCGTCGGCTTATTTCAGCATCTCGTCCACTAGCTTGGAGGCCAAGCCGGTGTAGGTGGCGGGGGTCAGGTGGATGAGCCGCTTCTTGTCGGCCGCGGGCAGGTCCAACTCCGCGATAAAGTCGTGCAGCGTGGCGGCATCCATCTTCTTGCCGCGGGTCATCTCCTTCAGCCGTTCATAGGGGTTGGTGAGGTCCGCCTTGCGCATGACGGTCTGGATCGGCTCGGCCAGCACTTCCCAGGCGTGGTCGAGATCGGCTGTCAGGCGGGCACGGTTGACGGTGATCTTGCCGAGCCCCTTGAGGGTGGACTGGTAGGCGACGAGGCAGTAGCCGAACGCCAGCCCCATGTTGCGCAGCACGGTGGAGTCGGTCAGGTCGCGCTGCAGGCGCGAGACCGGGAGCTTGCGGGCCATGTGCTCGAGCAGAGCATTGGCCACGCCCAGATTCCCTTCGCTGTTCTCGTAGTCAATGGGGTTGACCTTGTGCGGCATGGTGGAGGAGCCGACCTCGCCCTTGATGGTCTTCTGCCCCAGATAGCCGAGCGAGATATAGCTCCAGATGTCGCGATCGAGGTCGAGCAGGACCGTGTTCCAGCGCGCGAGTGCATCGAAGAGTTCGGCGATGCCGTCGTGCGGTTCGATCTGGGTGGTGAGGGGGTTCTGGTGCAGTCCGAAGGTGGATGAGAGGATCTTCCGGCTGAGGGCGGGCCAGTCCACGTCGGGGTAGGCGGCCAGATGGGCATTGTAATTGCCCACGGCGCCGTTGAGTTTGGCCGGGAGGGTGATGGCTTCCAGTTGGGCGGATTGTCGGCGCAGGCGGCTGACGAACACGGCCAGTTCCTTGCCCATGGTGGTGGGCGAAGCGGCTTGTCCGTGGGTGCGGGCGAGCATGGCGGCGTCGCGGGTTTCCGCAGCCAGAAGGGCGAGCGAGTCCTCCACGGATTTCTGGGCGGCCCGCAGGACGCTCAGGCCATCGCGTAATTGCAGGGCGTGGGCCACGTTGTTGATGTCTTCCGAGGTGCAGGCGAAATGTACGAATTCGTTGCGCGCCGCCAAGGTGGTGCCCGCAAACTTTTCGCGCAGGAAGTATTCGATGGCCTTGACGTCATGATTGGTGACGGATTCGATCTCTTTGACGCGATGTGCTTCGGCGACGGTCAGGTTGTTGGCGAGCGCATCGAGCAGGCGGTCTTCGTCGGGCGTGAGCGGCAGGGCCTCCGGGATGCCGGGCTCGGCACAGAGGGCGCGCAGCCAGGCGATTTCCACCTGCACGCGGCGGCGGATCAGGCCATATTCGGAGAAGATGGCGCGCAAGGGGGCGGCCTTGGCGGCATACCGGCCGTCCAGGGGGCCGAGCGCGGTCAGGGTGTCAAGCGGATGATCTTTCATGCGGGTTTCTCCATTATATTCAGTTGGGGGTGGTACGCAGGCAGATATAGGCTACGAAGATGGCATACAGGGCGCCGCCGAGCAGCAGGACCATGGGGGTCATGGTGCGTTTCCAGCGGATCCAGGCCAGCACCACGCCGCCGCCGGTGAGTGCCAGGATGGCGGAGAGCAGTGGCGCGCCGTGCAGATCCCACGGCGTGAATACCAGACCGAAGACCACGGGGAAACTGCTTTGGAAGACCATGGCACCGGTGATGTTCCCCAGCGCCATGGTGTCCTTGCGCTGGCCGGTCCAGATAACCGAGTTGAGCTTCTCCGGGAGTTCCGTGGCGATGGGCGTGACGATCATGGAGAGAATCAGCGGCGAGATCCCCGCCGCAGCCGAGAGCTGCCCGACATAGCGCACGAAGAGGTCCGCCCCCCAGATCATCAGGAGTAGCGCGCCCACCACTTGCACAATAACCAGCGAGATATGTTCGCCTGTACCGAAAATGCGCGCCAGGTGGAGCGTGTCGAGGTCGGCATGCTGCTCGCCATCGGACTGGATGGTTCGGAAGACGTACCAGGCATAGGCCAGCATCAGCACGATGGCCACGGCGATGCGCAGGGGGTAGCTATGGGCGAACGCTACGCCGATGGCCAGGCCGTACAGCAGCAGGAAGAAGGAGAGGTCGCGACCGATGATGCGCGTGTCGGTCTGCATGAGGCGCGGGCGTTTACCGAGTGCGGCATAGACCACGACGGCCATGCCGGTCACGAAAAAGGCGAGCGTGCCGAGCATGAAGGGGGCGCCCGCAATGGCGCCGATCCCTACTTGCACCGCATTGGGGTCGGCGCGATAGACGATGATGGCGATGATGGGAATAATGGTTTCCGGCAGCGCGGTGCCGACCGCAGCCAGAATGCTGCCGGTGGCACCCTGATGGAGGTTCAAGCGGGCACCGAGGATCTCGACCCCATTGGTGAAGACAAAGCTCGCGAGCAGAATCAGGCCCAGGCTGATGATCAGGAAGATGGTATCAAAAAGCATCGGTGTACCCTCAGGGGGAGTGTGTGGGGGTGGGGGTGGGGGTGTGTGTGGGGGTGGGGGTGGGGGAGTGTGTGGGTGTGGGGGGGAGGGAGTGTGTGGGTGTGGGGGGGAGGCGCC
>CAYSHQ010000160.1:334-5738 GCA_964430835.1 uncultured Lentisphaerales bacterium | reverse complement strand
GCAGCTGATGGTACAGAAACCGGCTGGCTGAGAAGGGCAGCGGACTGGCCTTCCCCCCCTCCACGGTATGCAGCGCAACCCCCTGCCGCTGCAACGGCCCCCCCAGATGGTACATCATCAGGCGGAATGGCAGATTCTCGCTGCGCCACACCGCCTGGCTGGCGTCAAACTCGATACAGCGCATCTCGTCGTAGCACAGCTTATCCAGCGAGGGCGGCATGGGGGTAACCTGTTCCTGATACGGGGTAGTCGCCCGAGCCTCCGCCAAAGCCCGCACCTGCTCAAAATAGTCCGCCTCACCGGCCAAACCACCGGCCCCAGCGATTGCCAGTACCAGCACCAGACTGCATACTCTTGTATTCATTTGGCGCACTATTTTACCTTTCCCGGGATACAACTCCAGCGAAAATTACAAACGCAAAATCCTGATTGCACATCCACGACAACCTCGCTACCCTAACGAAACGCAAGGCAAGGACCCGCTCCGGGTCATTCGTGCAAGGAGGACCTTCATGGCCGATCATCGTACATTGCAGCAACTACAGGAATCATTAGAAGATGCCTTCTTCCAGGAACAGGAGCGCAAAATCCTGGATCGCCGACGTGCCCAAAGGCAGCTCGAGGAGAACAAGCAGAATCTGGCGGCCGCCTCCGGCATCCAGAACGAAGGCGTTTTGACAAAACTGGTGGCCCTGCAGGTGCGACCGGAGACACTGGCCTCACTGGCCTTGGTTCCCCTCGTGGAAGTCGCCTGGTGCGATGGTTTGGTGACCGAGAAAGAACGCACCGCCGTGCTTCACGCCTCGCAACAGACGGCCGCCCGGCAACCCGGCATGGATCACGAATTGCTGGCACAATGGCTGACGCATCGCCCGGCCCCGGAACTCTTCACGGCTTGGGAACAGTATGTGCACGGTCTCCGCGAACTGCTGACCGCTGAGGAAACCAGCGCCCTACAACAGGAAATCATCGCCCATGCCCACCAGATCGCCCGCACCAGCGGCGGCCTGCTCGGCCTGGGGGCGATCTCCACCACCGAGCAAGAGACGCTCGCTCGCATCGAAGCCGCTTTTACCTCATGATCCGCCTATGAGTACGCCCACCATCAACGCCTCCGATCCTGCCACAGTCAAACGCCTCTGGCGCATCCGGACCGAGAAAGGCGACATCTTTGGTCCAGCCGACCTCGCCACGCTGAAAGTCTGGGCACAAGATGGCCGCCTGGCTCCTACCCACCAGATCAGCGATGATGAACAGACCTGGACCGGCGTGACCACCCTGCCTGAACTGGAGATGGACTGGGTGGCGGAAGTTATGCCCAGTTCGTTCTACGGCCCTATCCATAAAACGGCGCTGATGGAACTGATGCGGGAAGGGTCGATCCGTGCCACGGCACCGCTCTTCCAGCGCAACGCAACCAGCGGACGCCCCCACTCGGAACACGAACAGCAGCTGGAAAACCGCATTCGCGAGCTGCAGCAAGAGCTCGCCCGTCGCGTCGCGCAAGACGAGACCCTGCTTGCCGCCACCCGCGGCGATCTGGAGCAGGCGCGGGCCACCCTGCGTGCCCGCGATCTGGAATTCGACGCGGAACGGCAGGAGCACAAGGCCGCCTTGGCACGCTCTCAGGCGGAACTGATGAAACGAGATGGGCGCATCAACTCGCTGGAGACCGATGCGCAACGCCTGGAACAACTCGCCCGGGAGCGACAGACTCTGGAAACGCGCCTGGCGGATGCGGAACGGCAAACTTCGGATCAAACGCGCTTGCTGGCCCAGCAGCGCGAAGAGCTGGAACAGGCTCGCGTGCTGCACCGCGAAGCCGACCGCCATGCCAACATATTGAAGGATCGCCTCTCCGGACACGAGCGGGAAACCGACGGCCTGCGGACCTCCGTGCGCGCGCTGCAACTGCGCTTGGGCTCAGTGCGTAAACTCCTACAGCAGGCCAGCAGTTCGCTGGGGGAACCCGATGAAGCCACGGACGCCGTAGTGATTGAAGCCCCCTCTCCGGCCACCGAACTCGCGCCATGCCAGGGCCCGCCCCCGCTGGCCACCCCCGCCGGCAACGCCGTCAAACCCGGCATGTCGTTGGCGGATCTCGAGGCGCAAGCCCAGCGGGAACTCCGGCAGCTGAATCATAAAGGCGGCGCAATATTTAAGGGTCGGGCTAAAAGTTGATCGCCTCGACAAGGATCGATGAAGTATGGCGAACGATAAAAGCGATGAAAATCAATGGTTCCTGCGGATCGCAGGCGGCAAGGTGTACGGTCCGGTCTCCGCCAAGGGGTTGCTGGCCTGGGCGGAAAAAGGGTGTATCGGGCCGGGCAACGAGGTGTCACACGACCGGGAGCACTGGCTCCCCGCCGAACAACTCGCAGAACTGGAGATGCATTGGTATGTCAATGTCGGCTCCCGAACAGAAGGCCCCTTCAATCGTGTAGCCGCCGAAAACTTGCTGAAAAACAACAAGGCGCTCAGCGGCGCCCGGTTAATCCATGCCCATGATGTGGACCCGGCACTGCTGGCCCGTCGCACCCCCAGCCCAGCTCCCGTGGAACCGGAACCGGCCGTCACCCTAGCGCCGCCCCCCACCTTCGAACGCAAAGCCAGCGACACGCAGCGCCAAAATGCGCCCGAACCCGCCACGCAACCCGCCCCACGCGACCGCCGCATCGCCGAACTCGCGCGCGTCAACGAGAAGCAGCGTGCGGACCTCGAACCAACCCGCCCGAACGTCAAGACGCAGACGGCGCTGGAAGAGGAACGCGATGAACTGCGGCGGCAACTCCAGGAGCAGCAGGCCCAACTGGAGAACGTGCGCGCCAATGCGGAAAAGGATGCACAGAAACGCGACCGCAAGCTCGAGACGCTCAAGCAGGAGATGCTCCGGTTGCAGCAGGAACAGGACGAAGCCAAGGCTCGCTCGCTGCTGGAACTCGATGTTGCCGCCGCCACCCGGAATCACCAGCAGGCGCTCGATGACGTACGGCGCCAGGCGGAAGATGAACGCCGCACGCTGGAGCGCGATGCCGAGCAATTACGCGCGCGGATCCAGCAACTGGAAGGGGAACAGGCCACCACCTATGACGAGGTCGAAAAGTTGCGCCTGGAGTCTGCCCGGCAGAACCGGCAGGGCGCCACACTCGCCGAGCAAGCCACCCAGTTCGCCCGCGAACGTGATCAACTGGCGGAAGAGCGGAACACGCTGCAGCAACAGCTCAGCAGCGCCATGAGCGCCGCCGCCGATGCCGCGAATGAAACCAGCAACAGCGAACTGCGCCGCCGCATCGAGCAACTCGAAGCCGTGGTGGCGGGCTTGCGCACGCAACTCGCCCAGTCGGATGAGGCCCTGGCCGCAGAGCGCGCCAACCTGGCGGACCTGCTGGCCGGCTCCAACGAACGCGACGTGGTCAACCGGCAGCGCATCGACGAACTGGAGAGCGCCCTGGCCGCACAAGCGCCCCGTAGCGCGTCCCCGCCTACGCCGGAACCGGAGCCCAAGCTACTGGCGGAGCTGACCACCGCACGCACACGCATCGCCGAACTGCAAGCCCGCCTCGCACGGCCGCCCGAGGTCGCACCGGCGCCAGCGCCGGATGCGGACGGCTGGTTGCGGCAGTTTGCCACCGATGAACTGAGCACGCTCGACAAGGCGCTCCATGCCGAGCGTCAGTCGTTCCATGATTTCCGCGAGGTCAGTACCACCCGGCAGGAAGCCATTCAAGCACGCATACAAGCCGTGCAACAGCTGCTGTCCGGCCGTACCGCTGATGCCCGCCGTGCCAGTACCGGCAAACTGCGTGGCACCCCCCTGGAATCCACCCGTCTGCAATTCGAAGTGGACGCCATGCGTGATACGCAGCAACGCGAGGCGAAACATTTTGAAGAACGGGAGCAGGAACTCCTGCGCCGGATCCGAGGGCTGGAAACCGAAGAAGCCCGCCTGCGCGCGCTGCTGGAAGCCACTGATATGAAAGGCGACCAGCGCCTCGCACTCACAGAAACCATCCGTCGCCGCGAGCAGGAACTGGCGCAGGAGCGCCGTCACCGCGATCAGGATCGCGAACAATTTCAGTCGGCCCAGCAAGCCCTGTTGCGTCGTATTGAGGTTCTCGAGCGCGGTGCGCTGGGTGCCAGCACGGATATCGCGAGCGATGGTGCCGCAGCACCCGCGCCACCCGCCAAGCCGCGGCGACTGACGAATTTCGGCCGCTGGCTGCAATCCTAACCCCCCCATGATTCCCACTCGCACACCCCTATAAAGAGGCCTTTCGCACCGCCAAGAACTAACGATAACCCTGCATGTTTCAAGGGAAATCATGCTGTTGGCCGCGCCCCCCTCGCACGCGTATCGAGAGCCCCCATTCTCCCTTCTGCGAAAAAAGATCAACGTTAACCCTTGCATCAGGCCCGGAGATCCAGTATCTTTAAACCCAGCATGTAACTGCATTGAACAACATGCCCAGCGTCATACTACAAGGGTGCAACAATGAGTCGTAAAGTTCGGATGGCAATGGTTGGTGGCGGCAAAGAATCTTTTATTGGTTCATTTCATCGCATGGCGGCGCAAATGACCGGCCGGATTGAATTAGTCTGCGGCGCCTTTGGCAACACCCGGCACCGCTCCTTTGAAGGCGGGGAAGAGCTCTTCCTTGGCCGCGACCGTGTGTACGGCGCCTACCGGGACATGCTGCGCAAGGAGGCCACCCTGCCGGCCGACAGCCGCCCGGACTTTGTCACCATCACCGCCCCCAACAACCTCCACTATCCGGTGGCGATGGCCGCCTTGGATGCGGGGTTCCATGTCTTCTGCGAGAAACCCCTGACCACCAACATGGATGAAGTGCTGAATCTGCAGCGCAAGGTGGAGGACAAGAAACTACTGGTGGGTATGGCCCAATCCTATACCGGCTACCCCATGGTCCGCGAAGCGCAAAAAATGATCCGCGAAGGGCGACTGGGTACGCTTCGCCGGGTCGTCGTGGAATGTCCGCAGGGGTGGCTGGCCACGCGGCTGGAAACAGCCGGCAACCGGCAGGCCAGTTGGCGGGCCGACCCACGCCGCTGCGGCCCTAGCGGCTGCATGGCCGATGTCGGCTCCCACGGCGCCTATCTGGCGGAACTCTTTACCGGCCAGCCGATCACCGAGGTCAGCGCCGACATCCGTGCCTGCGTCGCCGGCCGACAAGTGGATGATGACGGCGCCGTGCTCTTCCGCCTCGCCCATGGCGCACAGGGCGTGCTCTGGGCCAGTCAGGTAGCCGTCGGCGAGACCGGTGGCACGCGTATCCGTATTTTCGGGGACAAGGGTGGACTGCTCTGGGAGCTTGAAAACCCCAACACACTGACCATCCACAGCGTTACCGGATCCTCGGAAGTGCGCCGCCCCGGCTTCCCGCTC
>CAYSHQ010000160.1:0-324 GCA_964430835.1 uncultured Lentisphaerales bacterium | reverse complement strand
CTCTCGCCCCAGACCGCCACCCCGCCCGCCGGACGCACCGAGAGCCTTTGCCACGCGCTGGCCTATGTATACAACCAGTTTGCAGACAGCGTGTTAGACTTCGCTGACAAGCGCGAACAGACCCCAGCCTACCCGTCCCTGAACGAGGGTCTGCGCGCCGTGGCCTTTGTTGATGCGGTTCTGCGCAATACCCGTCCGGAAAACACTGAGAAATGGACCAAGTTGAGTATCGCTTGAGCCCTCAGCGGGCGGCTGGCTTCCGAAAAGGGCTATGCGTGGTGAGGGGGGCATGGTCTTTTCCTGAAGACATGGTTCTGCGCCCCC
>CAYSHQ010000159.1:5010-5750 GCA_964430835.1 uncultured Lentisphaerales bacterium | reverse complement strand
CCTTCTCGATGCGCAGCAACTGCAGCGTCAGCACCCCCTTCTCCGTGAAGGTGGCCCGGATATCCTCCTTGTTCTTGCGCGCCCGCTCAGACTTCTCGGTAGCGGTCACGATCTCGGCGACACGCGCCAGCGGAACATCCATGGTGGCATAAGAGGTCTCTAACTTCGCCACGCCATTGGCAATGCTCTTGAGCTGACCGGAGACCTTGTCGTTGTTCACAAAGCGTACCAGGTCCTCCTTGGTGCCCTTGTCGCTGCTGCCGCCGCCAACCTCCGGCAACCGGCCATCCCACTGCGCGATCCGGATGCGGCTGATGCGCAGGTCGCCGTTGTTATTGGAGCGAAACGAGATGCCATTCCCCCGGCCAGCGAAGTTCGCCGTTTCCGTCCACTGCTTGACCAGATTGCCGTTGATCAGCAGCGAAAAGGTCTTCTTGTTCTTATCGACCAGCAGGTTGAAGCGGGCTTGCCGCATCCGCCCATTGTTGAACCCCTCGTAGTTCTCGCTCCCGCCCAGGTTGCTCGAGCCGTTCTCCGGGGTATAGCGCTGGAGGTAGATGCTGTTGCCGCTGACCTGCAGCATGTATCCGTTGCGCTGCTCCTGGATGTTCTCCGTATAGAACATGAAGTAGAAGGAAGGGTAGTTATTGCGCCAGGCCGCTTCAAACTGAATATCCACCACATCCCCTGGCACTGCGCCTTCAACAAAAATTACTTTTCCATCCACTCTTGCTAAGGAC
>CAYSHQ010000159.1:3403-5000 GCA_964430835.1 uncultured Lentisphaerales bacterium | reverse complement strand
ATAGCGCCCGATGGGATAGTCCTGCATCGCCGCCAGCACGCCATTCTTGCAGGTCCATTGCGCCTGGTTCCGCCGCCCGCTGCGGGCCGTAGTCCAATCCGACAGCGCGCCAGGGCCTTCATAGACCAGCGACGAGACGCCGATGTTGGGGGAGATGGCCTTGATCATGAGGCGGTTGATGTTGAGCCGCCCCGCATACCCGGTATCCACCACGAGCTTCTCGTTATCCAGCGAGACCACGTTGCCGGGGAGCATGTCGCCATTGGAGAGGTAGATCGCGGCGGTGGGCGGCGTGCCCGGTGCCGCCTTCCGGGGGGCGAACGCCACGCTCCCCGCGCTGGCCAGGCTGAAATCCATGGGTTTCTCGACACTGCCATGCTTCCACTTCAAGCCATACTCACCGGCTGTGATCCCCAGCATGGTGCCGTGCAGCTTGTCCTTATTCAGCAGCTCCAGGAGATCCTGACCAATCGCCACCGCGCCCGGTGCCGCCGGGGCGACATCAGCCGGCTTAGGGACTGCCAGCGGCTTAGCCGCCGACGCGTCGCCGCCACTGATGGCAAGCTCGGCCATGGCCCGCGCCCCCAACATCACACACCCTGCCACCGCCAACCATCCCGCCTGCTTCATGAGCTGATTCCCCTTACTTGTTTAGCTGTCCACCCTGCACGTCACCGTTCATAAATCGGCAGATACCGGTAATTCAACGCCAGCGACAGCAGCGCCGCTGACGTGGCAAACCCCTGCCCTTCGTTACCCGACCAGGAGCCATCGGCGTCCTGCGCGCCGGCCAGACTCCTGAGATTTTCCAGGTTCCACTTCTCCCACGCGACCATGTTGCCGTGGAAGAGCGTTTGCGAAGCATAGTAGCGATAATAATACTCATGGCCCCCTTGTGCCAAGCCAATCTGTTCCACATAACGGATGGACGACTTAAACGCGGCGGTGGCCTTCTGTCGTGCCAGCGCAAAGACCAGCCCGCCGATGGCGGAGGTCGCCCCCCCCTCGCGCCCCTCGCCGGCACTGGTATAGCCGAACCCGCCCGCGCCAGACTGGCAACTGGCAAAGAAATCCAACGCCGTCTTGATCGCCTTATCCGGAATGGCCATCCCGGCATTGCGCGCTGCCAGCAAGGCCACCATCTGCGCTCCGCTCACCGTCGTATCCGCATCCGTACTCTCCGGCGTGTAGCGCCAGCCGCCCATGCTGTTGCGCGCCTGGGACGACAAAATCAGTGCCACCGCATGCTGCAACGCCGGGCCGATGCGTGGATCCTGGACGCTACCATACGCCTCAGCCAGTGCCAGCGTGGCAAAGCCATGATTGTACATGGAGGTCCCGATATAGCCGTTATCCGTCCTGGCCTGCTGGAGGATAAAGTTGATGGCCTTTTTGACCGCCTCGCGGTATTCGCCAAAGTTGGGGTCATCGCCATGCGCCAGCATGGCCAGGATGGCTACCCCTGCCACCCCCGGCTCCGAACCGGAACTCCCGGCCCAGCAGCCATCCACTGTCTGGTTCTTGACCAACCACGCCAGCCCCTTGCGGTAGGTGCTCTCCACGGCCGCCGGGATGGCATCGCCGCGGTACGTGAGAC
>CAYSHQ010000159.1:0-3303 GCA_964430835.1 uncultured Lentisphaerales bacterium | reverse complement strand
TCCTCGCCGGTGCCAGCGGCGCCGGTAGCGCGGTTGGCCTGGTCGCTCGTGCCGCTGGCCGTGCTGCCGCCGCCGCGCTTGCCCGCCCCGCCGCCCAGCCCCTGCTGAATCTTCTGCGCGAGGCCGCTACCACCCTTACCACCTTTGCCACCTTTGCCACCTTTGCCACCCTTGCCACCTTTGCCGTCGCCGCCAGACACCTCGTTGGCGAGCAGCTCGATGATGTAGGTCTCCACCGCCACGGTCTCGGCATCCGTCTGCGGGCGGCGCAACATGACCGCCACGTTCATCATCTCGCCACTGACCACATCTAGCAGGCGACGCAAGTCGGCATCCTTGGCCAGCCCTTCCAGCGTGCGCAGCTCGGACGTAATCTCGTTTTGCAAGGCGCACAATTTTTTAGCGTCCGCCGGGTAGCGCACCTCATTCGTTTTTGCGGCCTCCACCAGTCGCGTCTGCTCCCGCAGCCCCTCCTCGCGCTGTCGCGCGCGCATCAGGCCGAGCAGGACCTCGACATCGGCGGCGTCCGGATCCGCCCCCTCATCGCCGTCGCCTCCTCCTCCTCCTCCGCCACCGCCGCCCTTCTTCTTGCGCAACTGGTCTGCCCAGGCCGTAAACTGCTTACTCCACGTTGCGGACTCCCCAATCGCCTGCATAGCGATGTTCGCCCGGATCTGCTCTGCCAGTTTCTGCAACTTCTCGTTCGTCTGGCGGTCTGTCATATCCTTATGGACAGTCTGATACCGCTCCGTCCGGGTCCGATTAAAAAAGCCCAACAGATCGTCCTGGATATAGCCGGCCTCCTGGCGCGCAAGCTCCTGCCGCTGCACACACTGCTCCAGCTCTTTCTTCTTATCGGCGGGGAGGGCGTCGGGTGCGACGCCCACGATGGTGGGCATCACGGCCTGGAGCCCCTGACTGATGGTCTGTTCCTGCGCCGCCACCTGGAGGAGCCGGTTCACAAAACCGCGCGCCTGCATATCCTCGATCACGCGGTTGGCTTTGCGCTCCAACTTCTGCAGCGCCTGCAAGACCAGCTCCTGCTGTCCGGCGGCCTCGCCCAGTTTGCCGGCGCGCTGGGCCGCCTCGGCGGCGGCCTGCGCCAAAGCCTTCGCTGCTGCCTGCATCTCCTGCTGGCTGAGATCGCCCAGCGCCTGAGCCAGCTCTGCCCATTGCCGCAAGGTGGCTTCGTCAATGGCCTGATTGCGCAGCGCCTCCTTGAGCAAGGCCCAGGCATCCTTCGACAACCGGGCGGCCTGCTGCGCGTTCTCCTGCTCGTCGGCCTGACTCTCCTTGAGTTCGGCGGTGCGGCGCTCCTCGGCCAGTTGCTCGGGTGTCAGTTTCGCCAGCGCCCGGGTCTTTTCCAGCAACCGTTCCTCTTCGCGGGCGCGATCCTCAATCCGCGCATGCATCGCATCCATCTGTTCCTGAATCAGCTTGGCGTGACGGGCCCGGCTCAACACATAGATGCGATGCATGGCTGACATCGCCGGCTTGCGACCGGGGAGGTAATCCGTGGCATACGCGCAGAGCATCACATCGGTCTCTTCCGGCACATGGCAGGCGATGGGCGAAAACGAGAAGACCCCTTCCAGCGCCTGGTACTCTGGCGCGCCCTGGCTGACCGTGCGTGTGCCAGTCAGGGAGGCGGCCTCCTGCCCCTTGCCGCCCGCGCTATTCCAGTTCACCCAGAGCTCCTTGACCCCGTAGTCATCCTCGGCCCGCAGCTCGAACTTAACGACTTCATCTTCCAGGATGGCAATCACGCGCTCCACGCCGCGGCACTCCACCCGCGGCGCCTCGTCCTCCAGCACCGTGGCCTGCAAGAGATACGGCGCGGCTGCGCTCAGGCCGTAGCTGTCGCGCCAGGCAAACGCGCAGCCGTTGCTGAAGATGCCGATGTCCAGATCCGCCACGACAAACTCGTTGGACTGCACCACGGCGCGCTGCTCGCGGCCGTCGCGCGTCAGCGTGGCGCTCTGCAGGGCACGACTCACCGTGCCGGTCAACTGCAGTCGGCTCCCGGCGAGAAAGTTCGCCCGGCCGCTTTCGATGCGACTGACCTGCGGTCGCCGCCCCAGATAGGACGGCAAGGCGACGGCGGCCTCCAGACGCACCAACTCCGGACGGAACCGCGGCATGACGCGCATCTTCTTGATCAAATCCCCCCAGCGGATGGTCAGCGTAGTCTCGCTCGTCAACCCGGGGAGTTGGAACCAGACCTTGCCGTCCTGCACGCGCTGCGCGACGGGCGGCTGCCGAGCGATGCGGCAAGTGGCCTGGTCCGGGCTCCACCGCGAGCCCGGCGCCAGCGCACAGCCGATCGCAAACGGCTCACCATGCGGCACGACCAGCAGATCCGGCAACGCCTCCACGCTTACAAACGTATAGCGCTCGACCTGGGTAAACGGCTGCCCCCAGCGCATCAGCGCATTCCAGCCGGCCTTGGGAAAGAGGAGGCAGGGGACCAGCACCAGCAGCGCCAGCGTGCCGAACGTGATCGTGATGCGTCGCGGCCAGCGGGTGGGCACCGCGCGCCGAAAGTCGTAGCGCGCCGATTCTTCCGCCACCTGCCGGATCGCCGCGCGACAGAGGGCCGGCGACATGGCCGCAGGCAAAGCTGCGCCATTGGCCAGTTCCACCGCCCCCAGCAGGCGGTCGCCCAGGTGGCGATACTCTTTCTGGATCAACCGGGCCAGCTCCCGGGTGTCGCGCCGGCGCCACCACCAGTGATGCAACCAGACCCAACAACACGCCGCACACACCACGCTGCCAAGGAGGGTCAGCGCCACCCGTTCCCAGACCGGCGTCTCCCTCAGGCGGTCCGAAAAAAAGAGGATCCCGTACGTCAGCAGCAAGCCGCTCAACGCACCACACCCCGCTACCAGCGTCTCCATGCGCAGCAGGCGCTGCTCAAAGGCCCGCAGCTGACCAGCCAACGATTCCGGCAGCGGCATGCGCTCTTTTGCTCTTTCCTGCGGCATCGTTCTTCCCTCGTTGCTGAACCCGCGACCACACCCTTGTAAACCACGCTGCTACACCAGGCCGATCAACTTCCGTCCCGCCCAATAGACCGTCAGCAGGCCGACGATCAGCGTCGCCCAGAGCGGATGGCACCACAGCCGGAAGCGCTCTTCCACCGGCTTCGGCTCCGGCAGAAGTTGGATCGAGCGTACCAGTTCGTCCAACTGCGCCGTGGTGCCATGCCGGCCGTGGGTAATGGCGGCCAGCTCGCGCAGCACGGCGCCCCGCGCCGGCCGGCCCACCCGCTCCCGCTGCGGACTACTCACCAGGATCTCGGCC
>CAYSHQ010000158.1:3869-5754 GCA_964430835.1 uncultured Lentisphaerales bacterium | reverse complement strand
TTCTTCCATAATCGCACCTATGACTGCGTCGCCCACTGGGTCGCCCAGGCCCCCAGGCAGAACATCACCATGCTCCCCACCACCGTCAGCACAAAATAGCCACCCGCGTAGAAGAACTCCCGATCCTGCACGAATTTCATCAACTCATAGATGAACGACGACATGGTCGTAAAGCCGCCGCAAATCCCCGTAGCCAGGAAGAGGCGCCAGGCCGGCGAGATCGCGGCGGACGAGGTGGCCAGTGTCACCACCACCCCAATCATCAGGCACCCCAGCAGGTTCGCGGCGAGCGTGCCGCACGGGAACGTGACGGTAAACCGCTGTGCCAGCAGACTCAGCAGATACCGGAGCACCGAACCCAACGCCCCGCCCATCCCGACATAAATGAAAGGCATCCAATGCCGCATAATCCGACCACTCCTGCGCCAACGCGTACCCCAAGCTGAACCAGAACCCCCACATCATCACGCTTTTCCCGGCGCTTGCCAAGGCCGGATTCAGGATTCAGAAACGCCCTGCTTCCTGTTATGATTTTCCTTTCCGCAAGGTAAAAGGAGCTCGCCGTCATGAATGCCCACCTCGGCACTGAACAAATCGTGCATGGCACCCGCTGGCACACCCTACATAACGGCTATTTCGCCAACCCTGAAATCGCGCATCCGCTGGTGCAGGCGGCTTGCAGCGTGCTGGCACCCGACGACGTCGTCGTGGACCTGGGGGGGGGCACGGGGTTCCTACTGACGCAGCTCGCGTCAGCCTGTGCGCATCTGCCGGCGGCGCTGCGCAATCTGGATTGCTCCGCCGCCCAGCTCGCGCAGACCCAGGGTGCGGATATCATCCGCGTCCACGCCACCATCCATGACTTCCAACGCGCTACTGTGGCACGGGACGACCAACGACTCTTCCTGCTGATGCGCTCTGTTTTGCATTATGTCGGCCGCCAGGGGCTCCCCGCCCTGCTTGGCCACTTGCGCGCCCAAGCCAAGCCCGGCGAGTATTTTGTACACCAGAGCGCCACCTTCCGTGAGGACACCGACGCCATCTGCCTGAACACCCTCTACCAGCTCATGCGCACCAACAAATGGTACCCCACAGTTCCCGCAGTGACCGACGAACTGCAGCAGTCCGGCTGGCAGGTCCTCCGTACCACGCCGGCACCCACCTTGGAGCTGCACCATGACGACCTGGCGCTGCGCTACGACCTGTCACCTGCGGACCGCACCGCTATCCGCCGCCAGATGCAGCAGCATTTTGGCAGCAACCACCCGGTCTTTCATTTGACGCCCGATGGTTTTCAGGCCGACCTGCACTACCACATCTTCGTCTGCGTCGCCCGATAGGCGCTCTATACCTGAGTCGTTACACCAGATCCAACAGTTCGGGCGCGCGCTGCCGGATGAACTCGCGGCAGAGCTGCTGTACCTCGCCGGCCGTGGCCGCCGCCAAGGCCGACCCGGCCAGCGTGCGCGCTTCCGCCAACGGCGTCTTACGGATCACATCCTTGACCGCGGGAACCGCAACCGGGGCCATGCTCAACTCATCGATCCCCATGCCGAGCAGCAACATGGCCAGCATCGGATCGGCCGCCATCTCCCCACACACCCCCACCCAAATGCCATGCCGATGCGCCGCGTCAATCGTCAACTGGATCAACCGCAACACCGACGGGTGCGTAGGCTGATAGAGGTGAATAACATTATCGTTCACCCGGTCCACGGCCAGGGTATACTGGATCAAATCATTCGTGCCGATGCAGAAGAAATCCACCTGCTCGGCCAGCACGTCGGCGGTCAAGGCCGCAGAGGGAATCTCGATCATGGCACCCACGGGGATCTGCGGATTACACGCCACCCCTTCCGCCGCCAGTTCCCGCTGACAACTGCGC
>CAYSHQ010000158.1:0-3859 GCA_964430835.1 uncultured Lentisphaerales bacterium | reverse complement strand
TCGCTGACGTCGCTGATCATGGGGTACATCACCCGCACATCCCCTGCGGCACTGGACTGCAGAATGGCGCGTAACTGAGCGCGGAAGACTTCCGGATGGCGCAACAGATAGCGGATGGAGCGAACGCCCAGAAACGGGTTGGCCTCGCGGTACTCCCCGGAAGCGCCCATGAACTTGTCGCCCCCCAGGTCCAACACGCGGATGATCACCGGCCGCGGTGCCATGGCACGCGCCGCCGACAGATAGACTTCGAGTTGCTCCGCCTCGCTGGCGGCCCGTCCCCGCGTCAGCCAGAGGTATTCGGTCCGGTAGAGGCCAATGCCTACGGCGCCATGTTCCAGCACCGAAGCGCACTCGGCATTATTCTCAATGTTGGCGTGCAGTTCAATGACACGGCCATCCGGCGTCACGGCCGGGAGGTGGCGCAACTGTTGCAAATCTGTTTCCACGCGTCGGCGAACGGCCGCCACCCGGTGAAACGCATCGAGATCAGGCTTGGAGGGGCGCAGCACCACAATGCCACGGGCACCATCGAGCAGCACGGCATCGCCGGTGCGCACCTCGGCCGAGAAGTTGTGCAACCCCACCACCGCAGGAATTTCTAGCGCCCGCGCCAACAAGGCCGTATGCGACGTGGCACTGCCGCGATCCATCACAAAACCCAGCACGCGCTCACGCGGCAACAGTACGGTTTCCGAGGGGGTCAAGGCGTCGGCCACAATGACGCACGGGCGATCCAGTTCCCGCGGCACCATATCGGGAATACCCAGCAGATTACGAATGATGCGCCGGGCGACATCCTGCACGTCCACCGCCCGTTCACGCAGGTATTCATCCGACAGGCTGGCCAGTTTGCGACTGAGCTGATCCGCCACACTGCGCACGGCAAACTCGGCATTGCTCCCCTGGGTGCGAACGGTATCCCGGATACGCCCGGTGAATTGTGCATCCGCCAGAACCTGCAGATGCGAATCAAAGATGGCCGCTTCATTACCGGAGACGCGCGCACGGACCTCTTCCCGCAGTGCCATCAACTGCTCGCGGGTGCGCGCCACCGCTTGCAGCAACCGTGCAATCTCGGCCTCTACATCCCCGGCCGCCGCCAACTCCACCGGCAGCTCATCCACACGACCGCGAATGACTAGCGCCGGACCGGAAGCCACACCTGACGCCGCACCCACACCACGCCACACCGCAGCGCCGGCTCCTCCGTCGGCCGTGTGTCCCTCATTGCTCATCGGGAATGTCGAATTTGCGAGCAATCAGCCCCTGCAACTCGTCCAGTACTTCTTTGGCTTGAGGACCGTCCGCCGAGACACGCAAAATGGAACCGCAAGCGGCATCCAGCGTCATCAGGGCCATGATGCTCTTGCCGGAGACCACGCTGCCGTCCTTCTCCACCTGTACTTCGGCATTAAAACGGGCCGCAACCTTGGCAAACAGTCCGGCCGGCCGCACATGCATGCCGTAGCGGTTTCGTAAAACGAAATCGCGTGTTTCGGAATGTTCGCCTGGCAACTTCATCACAACTCTCTTTTCGCAAAACAACGTAAGACCAAACAAACCTGCCGCCCGGTAGGCACAGGCACGACCCAACCGCACCCGCGCGGGGACCGATACGCCACCCATAATCAACAAAACCGATGCCCGATGCAATAGAAATAGACCGGGAGGGCAAACTTATTTGCCCTCACCCGGCTACCTGTGCCCGCGCAACTGTAACTCAAGCCCGCTGATGGTGGCTATCCACCGTCTTGTCGCGGTGCTTGCGCAGCTGCTTCTCCACCTTCTCATACGCCAGATCAATACCAGCCATCAGATCGTCACAGTGCTCCTTGGCCTCGACCTTGGCCAACGCCTTGTGCTGCACCACAAACTCCGCGCAGAACTGGTGCCGCTGCATGTCCAGAATGACGTGCACATGCTCGGTCTTGGGGAACTCAGCCATCAGCTGCTCCGCACGCTCGCGCGCAAACCCCTGCTGTTCCTGACTGACCCGGAGATGCCGGGCCGTGATTTCAATCGCCATTGCTCTTCTCCTGTTATCGGCCGGAAAAGCCCCTGCCGTCTTGTGGCAGTAAGTCTTCCGGCGTATGGTTTTACATACGAAAACTCCGCCCGAGATACAACTCCCGTGCGGCCTCGTCATTAATCAAAAAATCGCTGGTCCCTTCCCGCAAAACCTTACCTTCATAGACCAGATAGGCGCGGTCCACAATCGCAAGTGTCTCCCGCACATTATGATCGGTGACAATAACCCCCAAGCCGCGATCCCGTAAGCCGCGAATGATCTCCTGGATGTCGTTCACCGCCAGCGGATCTACGCCACTGAATGGCTCGTCCAGCATGAGAATGGCAGGGCGCCGCACCAGCGCCCGGGCAATCTCCAGCTTGCGCCGCTCACCCCCGCTGAGTGTGTAGGCGCGCTGCCGAGCTACCCGCGTCAGTGAAAGCTGTTCGAGCAACTCGGCTAAGCGCGTCCGCCGCTGCGCGGTCGAGAGCGAGAGCGTTTCCAGGATCGCCAGGACATTCTCCTCAACGGTTAACTTTCGAAAGATCGAGGCTTCCTGCGCCAGATACCCCAACCCCATGCGCGCACGCCGGAATACCGGCAGCCGCGAGATGTTCTGGCCGCGAAAAAGGACCATGCCGCTGTTCGGCCGCACCAACCCCACCATCATGTAGAAGCTGGTGGTCTTGCCGGCACCATTGGGTCCCAGCAAACCGACCACCTCGCCACAGCGCACCCGCATCGAGACGCCGCCGACTACGACACGCCCCCGATACTGCTTGACCAGATCCACGGCCTCCAGATCAGCTGGCGCCCCGCCCGTGGTTCCTGCTGTTTGTACCGTATCCATCACGGTTTGACACCCCGGTTCTTAAGCGCTTCCGCGGGGAGCTGCACCCGCCCCCCCTCCACGAAAATCCGCTGCTCATTCAGCAGCACGGTAATCGTGGAACCGACCAGACGCTTGGTATTCTCCGTGACCACCGGATTCCCCGTCATCACGATCTCCCCGCGGGTATGATCATAAACGGCTTTTTCACACGTGGCATGTCGATCCGGCGGTGCCACAATATCCACCTTCCCCACCGCCAGGATGCGCGTGATCTGGTTGCTCCCATCCATGAAAACCAGCACCCGGTCGGCATTCATCGTATACCGTGGCTCCACCACGTGCACATGCTCATCAAACGCAATGACCATATCCTTGTAGTCAAACTCCATGCGGTCCGAAGTGATCTGCATCCCCTCGCCATTGGTGGAACTGCCCCCAAACAACCCGCTGCCGGTGAAGAGGTTAGCAGCTGACTTAGGTGCCATGCCACCCTGCGCCCCCCCTGTGGCTTCCTGCACCGTCGGTGCCACCCCCACACCGGGCGGGGGCATGACCGTGGTTTCCTGCGCCCAGACCGCGCCTAGCAAGCCCATCACGACGCTCCAACCACCGATCAACATGCGTACATGCTTCACTTCGTAGCTCCTCCACCGGAACCAGCCGGTACCGCATCTTTCTTGTCCACCGCCGTACGATGCCTGCCTGTCCTACCCGCACTAACCGCCGCCGGCAACTTCACCATCTGCGGCAAGTATACCATCGCATTGGACAGAACCTGCATCCGCTGTGCCCCCATCACCCAGTACATTCCAGTGCCATGAATCACCACATTCGTGCGACACAACCGGACGCTACCCGGACAGTAGCCACGCCGCGTGTTGCGATCATACAAACAGTTCGCCGCCTCAATCCGGCCGTCTGGGCCGCCCTGCTGATCCTGAAAATCCAAGGAGACTTCCCACGCCCAGATCAACCCCTTCTTCCTTAAACATGCGCCAGATCATGGGTCGACATGT
>CAYSHQ010000157.1:0-5762 GCA_964430835.1 uncultured Lentisphaerales bacterium | reverse complement strand
AAGCGCCTTCTGTGGTTACCACAAAGACCTTGCTACAGCCAGCCAGCATAAGGTGTCGCTTCAGGAAAAGACCATGGTGAGGGGGGCGCGGCGCCAACAATCAGATTGCCCGGCGACGGGGTTACATGCTATCAAATACGCGCGTGACGGCCCGGGGCTGGCCAGCTTTGCGTCGCAGACTCCGCCCACGCACCCACGAGGTCATCTGTGTATCTTAAGTCGCTGGAAATTACAGGTTTTAAGAGCTTTGCCGACCGGACCAAGCTGTTGTTCGAGCCTGGCATGGTAGCCATTGTGGGGCCGAACGGTTGCGGCAAGAGCAACGTCTCGGATGCCATCCGCTGGGTACTCGGCGAACAACGCCCCACGGCGCTGCGCTGCACCAAGATGCAGGATATCGTTTTTAACGGCACGGATAGCCGCAAACCGCTGGGCATGGCGGAAGTCAGCATCACCTTTGCGGATTGTGAAGGGCTACTCTCCACCGAATTCAATGAAGTAACCGTCACGCGTCGCGTGTTTCGTTCGGGTGAAGGGCAGTACTTCATTAACAAGAACCCCTGCCGCCTGCGTGACGTGCACCGGCTCTTCATGGGCACGGGCATCGGTACCACCAGCTATTCGGTGATGGCGCAAGGGCAGATCGACGCGATCCTCTCCTCCAAGCCTGAGGACCGGCGTGGCATCTTCGAGGAGGCGGCCGGGATCACCAAGTTCAAGGCCGATCGCAAGGAAGCACTACGCAAGCTGGAGCAAACCGACGCCAACCTGCTGCGCCTTGCCGATGTCATCCGGGAAGTCAAACGCCAGATCGGCTCGCTCCAGCGCCAGGCCGGCAAAGCACGCCGCTACCGGGAATTGCGGGACGAACTGCGCGGTCTGGACCTCTTCGTCACCCGTCGCCGCCTCGCGACGTTCGACGTACGCATCCGCGAACTCGACACGGAAACGATCCAGCTCACGGCGACGCTCGCCGCCCGTCAGGCGGAAGTGGCTCAGGGCGAAAAGACCACGGCTGCCATCCACGAGCGCATCCTGGCCGCCGAACATCAGATCGGCACGCTCACACAGGCCGCCTCGCAGGCCGACAGCCAGCTGGTTCGCGCGCAGGAGGTCATGCGCGTCAACGAACAGCGCATCGCCGAATATCAGGTCTGGTCGACCCGCGACACCCAGGAGATCGCAGCAACCCGCGAGCAGATCGCCACCTTGCGGCAGGAGCAGGAGGCGCTCCAAGCCCGTCAGGCCGACTTGCGCACGCAGACGGAAGCGGCCCGCACCGCGCTGCAGGCGGCCCAAGCACAGTTCGAAGAGCATCGCCGCGCCGTGGACCAGGCGCGCGCCGATCTCCAACGCTTGCGCGGCGAAACCGTGGAGCGCGAACGCCGGGCGGCTGCCATTCAGAATCAACTGACCGCCATGGAGCAGCGCCAGCGCGAAACCATGATGCGCCGGGAGCGCCTCGGTGCCGAGCAGTCCCAACTGGCCCACGCTCTTGATTTGGTGGCCACCACGCGCACAGAAGTGCAACAGCAGCTTGAACTGCGCGCCCAGGACATATCCACCCACGAATCCCGCCTGCAGGATATCGAGGAGGAACGCACCACCCTCGCCTCAGACGTGCGGACCGCACAGGAGGAGCAGTCGCGCCTGCAATCACAGATCGCCGCACGCCGCGCCCAGCTGGACCTGCTGAGCGATCGCGACGAGACCGACGAAGAGTTCCTGGAAGGCTCGCGCCAGCTGCTCGACCCGGCCAACCCCTTGCACATCACCCCGGATGCCATCCTGGGCTCCCTGGCAGAACAGCTAACCGTGCCGGCCGACTTACGCCTGGCCGTGGAAGCCGCCCTGCGCGCCTGGCTGGATGCCGTGATCATCCGCAACGAACCCGAAGCACGCAAGCTGGTGGCGCTCCTGCTAAACCAGGGGCGTCAACTGGCGACCCGACTAGTCATTGCCGAAGGAGCCCATCTCGACCAGCCGCCGTGTCCGGCAGGTTTGACACCCCTGTTGGAAAGACTGCAAACCGCCCCGGAATTTGCCGATGCCGCCACCCGCCTGCTGGGGCATGTGTTCCTTACCGAAACCCTGGACGCCATCCCCACCCCCATTCCCGTCGACTGTACCGTGGTCACACGCAATGGCGTGGTCTTCCACGCCAACGGCTGCGTGGAAGTCTGGATGCCTGACCGCGCCGTCTCGAGCCCCCTCGCCCGCCGCATGCTGATCAGCGAACATACCGAACAGCTCTCCCGTCTGGAGCAGGAACTTGCGGCCGTGCGGCTGCGGCTGCAAGAACGTAACGGCCGTTCGTCCGTGCTGGCCACCGCCCTGCTGGAGGCCCGCCGCTCCTACGACGAAATGCGTCGCCAGGCCGCACACAAGGAAGGCGAACTGCAGACCGTCACCCGCGACGCCCAGCGCGCCAAGCAACGGCTGGATGTGGTCACGAGCGAACTCAACACCCTGAACCACGCCACGCGTGAGGACGACGACCACAAGGTCGCTTGGGCGACCGAACTGCAGCAACTGGCCGAAACACGCGCCACGCTTGTCGAGACCATCGCCACCCGTTCGGAAGAGCTCCAGACGCTGGAGAGCGCCTTTGCCACCCGCCAGACCGCCTTGACCGAGGCCCGCATTCAGGCCTCTGCCCTGGCACAGCAGGCGGAGCACACTGCGGCGCAGGTTACGGCTGTCACCGCGCGCTTCGCCGAACTCGAGCGCACGCTGGTCGGGCGCAACCAGGGGGTGCAATCCTACGAGGAGAGCATCCACCGCCTGAAAGCCGAGAACGCCGAACTCGACAGTCGCCTCGGTGCCATGCGCGACGAGGCCGCCAGTTTCCACGCGCAAACCGACAAGGCGCGCCAGGGGCGCGCCGCCACCGCCCGGGAATTGGAACAAGCCGAAGCCTCCCTCAGCGAGCATCGGCAGATGCTCGATACCAGCCGCACCCGCAAAGCCGCCGCCGACGTGGAACTGGCCGAGTGCCGCATGCACCGGCAGAATCAATTCGACCGGATCAACAATGAATACAGTCTTTCCCCCACCCAACTGGTGGCCGAACCAGACCCCGCTTGGCCCGATGGCCACCCCCCCTCCAGCGAGACCGCGGAAGCGCGCATCGCACAGCTCAATACCGCCATCCACGATATTGGCCCCGTCAACCTCGTAGCCATCGAGGAATACAAGGAGCTCGAGGAGCGCCATGCCTTCCTGCACGCTCAGGAGGCGGACCTGATCAAGTCCAAGGGACAGGTCATGGACCTGATCCGCATGATCAACAAGAAGACCTCGGAGATGTTCCAAGAGACGTTTGCCCAGGCCAATATCAATTTCGAAGGGATGTTCACCAAACTCTTCAATGGCGGCACCGCCCGCCTCGTCTTGCTGGAGAACGCCGAGGATCCGCTGGAATGCGGCATCGACATCACGGCCCGCCCCCCGGGCAAGCGCCTGCAAACCATCTCGCTACTCTCTGGCGGCGAGCGCACCATGACCGCAGTGGCCCTGCTCTTCGCGATTTTCATGATCAAGCCGGCGCCGTTCTGCATGCTAGACGAATTGGACGCCGCACTGGACGACTCCAACATCGGCCGTTTCGTGCAGCAGCTCAAAGATTTCCTGATTCATTCGCAATTCCTGATCATCACGCACAGCCAGCAGACCATCGCCAGCGCCGACATCGTCTATGGCGTCACCATGCCGGAAAAGGGGATCTCCAAGGTCGTCTCCATGCGACTGAAAGAAATTGGCGTTCGGGAACTGCAGATCGAGGCCTCTCCGGAAGCCCTGGCTGCCGACGCGGCGTCTCAGGCCCCCGCACCCCCGCGCCGCCGCCGGCGGGCCGCCGCAACCGCATCGGATGAACCTGCTGACACGGCCCAGGAACTGCCGTTCCCGACAGAAGCCGACGACGAGGAGGCCGAAGAGCAGGCCGGCGAGGAACCGCCTGTGGCGACCGACGAGGAGGATGGCTCCGGCCAAGCGCCGAACGCCAAGCCATGATCCCCACCGCATCCTCGCTCCTAGCCGTAGCCCGTCACGCCGCCCGCTGTGCCGGCGACCATGTGCTGGCCCAGCACAACCGCCGCAGCGACACCGAGCATGTCCTGCGCCATGACATCAAGCACAAGCTGGATCGCGAGGCGCAAGAGATCGCGACCGCCACCATCCTCGCGGCCTTCCCCGATCACGCCATCCTCGGCGAGGAGACTGCCGATGCCGCGCTCCCTGCCTCTGCCATCCGCTGGGTGATTGACCCAATTGACGGCACGATTAACTTCACGCACGGCCTGCCACTCTGGTGTTGCTCCATCGCCGCACAGCTTGATGAGTCCACCGTGGCGGGGGTGGTCTATGCGCCGGAACTCGGACTACTGTTCGAAGCGCAAACGGACCAGCCGGCTTTCTGTAACGGCCAACCGCTACACGTCTCCCGCATCACCCGACTCGACCAGGCCTTGATTCACACCGGAGCGGACAAGGATCAATCCGGCCTCGCCTCGTTTCGCTTCCTTACCCGCATCGCCGAAGTGGCGCAGCGCCCTCGTCTAACAGGCTCGGCGGCCCTGGACATCTGCTGGGTCGCGTCCGGTCGCACCGACGCCTACTTTGAGCCCGGCGTCTATCTTTGGGATGTGGCGGCCGCCGGATTCATCCTCGCACGTGCCGGCGGCTCCGGCGAGATCCTCCAGCAGTACGCCGGACATAAAATGGCATTCCTGGCAACCAACGGCCAGCTCCATGGCCCCCTGCGCAACACCTTACTCCCACTGCTTCCCCAGCCCCACGTGGTAGGCGGGTGACGGCAACGGCAGGATGGCAGCGACCATTCTGGTGAAACCCGCGGCCACACGCGCCAGATCAGCGCGGCGCCATCGGCGCACGCTTGGTCATGGGTTGCTGAGGTTTCCCCCGAACCTGTTGTAACAGCCAGTCGTACAAATCCGTTGATGTATATACCGAATCCCAGCAGCGGTGTCCGGCATTGGGGATCTCATCGTACCGTACGCGTCCACGCATGCGGCGCAACGCATCCACCATCTCGCGACTGCGCTCCGGCGGAATCACATCATCCTTGGCCCCATGCACAACCCAAACGGGCACACTCGCAAACCGCTCCACCTCGCGCACATCCCCCCCGCCGCCAATCGGCACTACGGCGGCAAACCATTCCGGGTGCTCAGCCAGCATGGCCCAGCAAGCAAAGCCACCCGTACTCACGCCGGTCAAATAGACGCGCTCTTCGTCCACGGGATATTTCTCGATCACCTCGTCCATCAGATCTTCCAGTGCCGGCACCGACCAGTTATTCTCCGCCGGGCAGCGCGGCGCGATCACGATAAACGTATCCGGCTTACGCACGCCGGGCTGCCGGACCCCCGCCGCGCCCGCCAGCATGGCCACGGGTGCGCCGCGATCCCCAACGCCATGCAAATAGATAATCGTCGGATATTTCCGCCGCCCCTTCGACTCAAACCCCTTCGGCAGCTCCACCCAGTATTTTAAGGGTGCCAGTCGCCCGCTGGCACGCTGCAGTTCGTGTAACCACCGCTGATTATAACTCCAGGCACCATTGCGTTCCGTGACCGGCGGCTCGGGGCAAGGAGCCGCAAGCCAAGCCAGCAGAGCCGCCCCCTCCTCGCGCTCCTGGTCGCGATCGCCAGGGATCCGCTTCTGGCCGCCACCGACCCGGCGATCATCGCCCTTCCCGTCGATGCCGAATTCCAGCGCGATGCCATGAAGGCCGCCCT
>CAYSHQ010000156.1:0-5782 GCA_964430835.1 uncultured Lentisphaerales bacterium | reverse complement strand
GCCGGGCGCTGAATGTGATGCTCCCCTCCTCCGCGGCGCCGGATCTGCGAACCGGTTCCGGTCTGCTGATGGTGCCGCGTATGGGCCTGCTGGATGTTCAGGTAGGCCCGGTGGCGGTCCGGTTGCCCGTTGCCGATCCCCGCTGGCCGCAGCGGCACCTGATTTGCGATCTGGCGGGTGGTGCCGGCTGGGGGGTGGATACGGTGCCGCTGGAGGCCAAGCCCGGGGCGGAGTGGTCGTGTCGTATCACGGCGGCCGCTGGCAAGGCCATGACCCCGGCGGCGGTGAAGGTCCAGTTGGAGGGCATGGCCGGCGGAACGACCGGCGGGGAGATGTCGCTGAAAGGTGCCGGGAATGTCTATACGGGGACGCTGCCGTCCCAGCCCGGTTTCTGGCGTCTGCGGGTGGCCGCGACGGAGGGGACGCCGCTGAAGGGGCAGACGCTAGGCATCGTCTTGATCAGCGACAAGCCGGCCGCCGCGGTCTCCCTGTTCACGGTGCATAATCGCGCCTTGCTCCGGCGCGGCGATCCGGTGGATCTGCTCTGGATTGTGCGCCGGAATGCCGGCGCGGCGGCGGCGGATTGGCCGGTGCGGTTGCGCGGCATGGGGTTGGACGCCACGGTGGCGCGCCTGACCCTGCCGGCCGCCGGCCGAACCGCGGAGAGCGGGCGCCTGGCGCTGGATACGGCCATGCTCTCGCCGGGTGACTATACCGCGGTCGTCGAGGGGGATGGTGTGGCTGGCTATCCCTTCCGCTTCCGCATCTGCCAGCGCGAACGGCTCAGTGATTTTGATATTTACTCCTTTAACGTCCATTTGACCGGTGCGCGGGTTTACCCGGGCTCCCCCATCAACTCCTACGTCGGGTCGTCGGCGTCCGGTCCCGGCCTGGGGCCTTATCTCGCGGACGGGGATGGCGCACTTGACGCCGTGTTCGGCGCGTATGCGAACACGGCGCTCGGACCGCTGCGCGAGATGTTCGTACGCCCAGGGATGGGTGAACGGGAGGGGATGGCAGCGGCCGTGCTGGGGATCCAGAACGCGCCCGTCTGGCCGCAGATGCATGCGGATGAGGTGCGCAACCCGAAACATACGCTCCCCGAGAACCTGGCCACCATGCGCCGGCGCATGGCGCTGACGATCCAGTCGCATGTGGATTATCCGGGGCTGGACGGGTTCGATTGCGGCTGGCTGTCGGGGGCGCGCGGGTATTGGGAATATACGCCTCGTCTGGACGGCTGGCAGCCGGAAGCCTGGGATAAGGCCCAGGCCCAAGCCTGGCAGCGGACACAGCAGGAATGGCCCAAGGTGGTGGCGAAATATGCCCATCTCAAGCCGATCAACAAGACCCTTTCGGACAAATGGCCGAAGGAGCTGGCGGATATCCCCGGGTTGACCGAGGAGCAAATGAGGTACGTTCTCGCTAAGAACCCGACCCAGTGGTGGTGGAGCCGGATCCTGCCTGATACGTATAAAGAGTGGCTGGCTGATGCCGACGAGATCCAGCCGGGTCTGACCTGGCACGATCACAAATCGCACAACAGCGGGGACGGTTTTGCCTGGAAGGGGATGTCGCACCGCAGCTCGGTCGATTACTCCGAATATTTCTTGTCACCCTTCGATTACTTCCGCGCCCCGGCGATCCTGGGGATGGATAACGTGGATACCCAGAAGGTCGAGATGGCCATCCAGGCGCACCGCGGCACGATTTCGGAATTCATTCCCATGGTGCTGGGGGCGGTTGGGCGCGGTGTGGACGGGATTGCCTTTACCGGTCATTGTGAGGAGGATGCGGACGGTGGTGGGGAAATGCTCCCCCGGATTCTGGAACGCTTCGGTTCCTGGTTCCGCTCCATGGACCCGTTGCCGGATGTGGCGGTTTACGATTCGCCGGCCGGGGCGGCAACCATCTACACGGTCCTGCATGATCTGGCCCGGATCCGTCGTCCAGGCATGATGGTGGGGCCGCTGGATGTCGAGGCCGGGCGGCTCTCCCAATACAAGGTGCTGCTCCTGATCGGACAGAAGATGAACTATCCGCCGGAGATCATCGAGGCGTTCCGGGCCTTCGAGGCCAAAGGGGGCGTGATCCTGAAGGACGACAGTTGCGCCGCCGGGGTTCCGGGGAAATCGATCGGGTTTGCCTACAACAATGAGAACGTGTCGGGTGGCTGGGGTGGCGCACAGGCCGGCGGCGAGGGGGAGCATGTCGGGGTCTGGAGTCTCTTCCTGAAGAAGCAGAAGGCGCTCATGGCAGCCTTTGCCGCGACGCCCCAGCCGCCGGTGACCACGCCGGATACGGATGTGCTCCTTTCGCCGCTGGCCGGCAAGGAGACGATTGTCTGCTGCACGATCAACAAGACCGAGATTCCGCTGGAGATCGACTTTCCCGGCAAGTCCGGTCGCTTCCGGCAGAGTTATGTCCTTCCCAAAAGCAGCGAGCTGCAGGTGGAGAAGGGGTGGTACGTCCACAATCTGCTGGTCGGCAAGGCCGCCCCCGTGGAAGCCACGGCCAATGGGCAACGGGTGCCGCTGGAGTTTTTCCGCAACGGCGGCGCCATCTACCTGCTGACGCGGCGGGAGCCCAAAGCCATAGCCCTTCAGGCGGAGCGTCTCTCGCCGACGCAGGCGCGTCTCACCGGCGGCCTCGCGGATGCGGCGGGCAAGTTGCTGGCTGACCCCATGCCGTTCGAAGTGATCCTGAAAGGCGCGGGCGGGGTGACGATCTTCCACAAATTTGCCGCCATCGGGCCGGAACACCCCTTTGACCTGCCGGTGCCGGCCATGTCCGCCGGGGTACGTCCGGAGCTGGTGGTGCGCGATCTGGTGCTCGGTACGACGGTCACGCAACCCCTTGAGCCGGCCGCGCCGGCAATCGTGGCGGTCCGGTCGGCGCCGGATCTGATCGGCGGCGAGAAGAAGATCCAGGCGTTCTTCTCCCAGCGCAAAGGACCGGTGACGATTCTGCTGGATGAAGGGCAGGATGCGTACCGGCCGGCGGCGGAGAAGCTCGCGGCGCAGTTGAAGCAAGCCGGTCGCGAGGCGCGCGTGACAACCTGGGACACCGCGGAGCTGCGCCCCCTGCCGCTGCGCTGGTCGCTCTGGCAGGAGGATCGGGAACTCCTGCAGAGCGTCACCAACAATTTCGGCTGGGCCTGGCGGATTGACTTGAACCCGTGGTCGGCCTTTGAGAAGAAGGGGGACCGGATGATCTTCCTTGGGTACACGAATGCCGCCGCTGGGTACTCCGAGCCGGGCCCGCGGTTGCGCCATGATGCGGATGTGGTCCTGTTCGGCCTGCCGGCGGATCACCGGGCGGTGGCGGATCTGGCACCATTCCTGCGGCGCGAGCCGACCGAGAACTATCCGGCGGCCGGCGGATTCTTCGTGCACTATGTCTGGTCGGCGTTCCGCGCCCGGTATGATTGCATCTATCTGGCCTGTCGCGATGTGGTCGGCGCCGAGGCAGCGGTGGATTGTCTCGCCACCCTCAAGGCGCCGGCGGTGGCGTTGCCGGTCAAACCCAGTGAGCCCCCCCTGCTGCTGCGCGGGGCGCAGCCCGCTCCGCTGGAGGACCTGACGTCCGGCATGGGGAGCGCAGGCATTATCAATGCCGAGTTCTCCCCGAGCGGCAACCGGATCTTTGTGGTCACGGCCTCTTATGGGGACTGGTTCTATGTGCTGGATGCGGACGGCAAGATCCTGGAGAAGCGCATGCCGCCGGTCAGCAGGCCCTTCCCGAACTGGTTCATGTGGGGGCGGTGGTTGAATGCAGTGAGCGATACCGCCGTGCGCCTGTACATGTGGGACTATGTGTTCCAGTATGACCTGACGCGGGGCATGGTCAGCAAGGCCAGTAAGCAAACCCGTTTGGAAGACAAGCAGGCCGGCCTGATGTTCATAGGCGATACGGACCGGATGACGGCCATTGATCCAAAAGGGCGGCAGGTCTGGTGTTATTCGGACGTCAGCCTTTCGCCGGATCTGGGTGTGGCCCGTGAGGTCATTCCGCGCGCCTTGAGCGGGGATCGCAAGGTGTTACTGGTGAGCGCATTTGGCAGAGGAGGGCAGGGCGGTACGCTGCAGGCACCGTCGCTGCTGGGGGTGGAGAGCGCCACGGGTAAGGTGCTCTGGCAGCGTCCGGGGCTGTCATTGGACCGCGGCACCGTGCTTACGCTCGACGACCGGTTTATTGTGGTCGCTGATGACAAGGCCGTCCATGAACTGATTGCTGCGACTGGGCGTTCGGGGAGTGCGATGGCAGCCTTGACGGGTAACCCGGATATGGTGGTTCAGTTGCCTGGCCGGGATGCCCTGTTGATTGTCGAAAATAATCATTTCAGCCGCCAGGGTGCGATGTCGCGTGTCTACATCCGGTCTCTCAAGGGTGGGGCGGATCAGGATGTGAAGCTGCCGGGGCGCGTCCGTTTCGTCATGCTGGCACCCGACAACCAGTCCCTCTTGCTTGCCACGACGCGCGACCAGGTCATACGCATGACCTTGGATGGAACCAGGCTCTGGGAGACTCAGGTTCCCACGGTCTCCCAGGCACGCTTCTCGCCGGATGGCAAGACGGTGCTGCTGTCTTGCGGTAATGGTTGTGTGCAACTGCTGAACAGCGCGGATGGCAAGACCCGGGCCGTGGCGGACCTGAATTACGGCAACAACATCACCGCGGAGCGGTTTATCAAACAGGAAGCGGCTGCTAATGTGCCGGATGAGGTGGGCTGCACACCCCAGCCGCCGCCGCCGGAGCCGTCCTACCTGAAGAGCATCTCGCGGAAGCTGATGGGGTTCGGGCCTAACCAGGCGCCTCCAGAGTTGATGCAGAGCCTGCTGAAGCCGGCGGTAGCATCGACGGGTACCGGGGAGAAGCCCGGCTACCTGGGGCACCTCCGGGAAGCGGTGAAACTACCGCCGTTCAAGGCGACCGCCGGCACCACGTACCTGGTGGAGCTGTTGATCGGGGCCCAGTCCGCGACCAACGACTCCGCCCTACAGCGTGTGGAGGTGTCCGTCACGGGCAAGGCCCCGGCCAAGAACCTCCCCTGCCAGGCCCGGCTCCCGGTGGATCGCAACCTGGCCAGGTGCCGGTTCGCATTCCGCGTCGATCAGGCGGATGAGGTGACCATCTCGCTGCGCGCGATTGAGCCCGAGCCCGTCAAGCGCGGCACCAGTGTGCAGCGCGCGTTCGATCGGGTTCAGGTCAGTACGCAACCGGTCGTGATCGGCGACCTGGTGGTGGCGCAGATGAAGTTCGGCGGACGGAACGTCCTATTTGACGGCGGGCCTGGCAGCAAGAGCCGGCCATCCGGTGCGTGGGACTGCCAACTGTCGTTCCCAGCCAAGGATAACACCACGTCGGCGTATTCCAAGAAACTGCCGGCCATTGGGTTCCGCCTGGTTAACGGCATAATTGCCAACCAGCCCACCGAGTGGAATAGCCGCGAGGAGCGGGATCTGACCGGCGCCGGCGCCGGGACCAGTTTTAAGACGCCGGTGTCGCTCTCCGTGGTCGTAGTGTATGAGGATCTGACCGGGCCGGTCGGTGGCGAGGGGGGGGTGCAGGAACGTGCCACGATCCGGTATGCCGTGGATGTGCGCGGCGCCGCCGGACAAGGGGATCGCATCGGTGTGGTCAGCGGCAACCGGAATCTCGTCAACATCTTCCCCTGCCCGTCGTACCCGATCAGCGGGATCGGTTATACTTGGGGTGGGCTCGTGGGTGCCGACCGGATTCCGACGGATGGCTATGTGCGGATGGCTCAGTTCGAGGCCTA
>CAYSHQ010000155.1:0-5804 GCA_964430835.1 uncultured Lentisphaerales bacterium | reverse complement strand
GCCGGCCAGTACGGTGTAGAGCGCGAACGCCGGCAACAGCAGCGTGGCGGCGCGCGGGTCGCTGCCAGCCCGACAGAGCACCATGAAGTTGGCCGGTAGCAGGCAGATCGCGCCGCCGAGCAGGAACGTGCCGGTGATCGCCAGATCGGCATGCCGACGGAACATGCGCAAGCCGGTCTCTGCCAGCCCGGCGGTAAAGGCCGCGAGCAGCACGGGGAGGAAGAGGTAGCGCATCAGGACGCTTTTGTCCCAGGTAAAGTAGGCGAGCAGCGAAGCACCTGCCACCACCATGAGCAACCCGGCCAGGATGTACCAGTTCGCGGCCAGGAACGGCTGGATATGCGCCTCCCAGAGCGACGGTGCGGCGGGCGCGGGGGGCGTGGGTGGTGCGTCGGCCGACGTGGCTGGTGCGCCGAGCGGTATGGTGGCCGGGCGCGGCGGTAGGGGCGGCGGTAGGGGCGGCGGTGACTTCTGCGGCGCGACGTTAGGCGCCGGAATCGGCCCTTCACCTTGCAGGCGGATCACTTCCGATGGCGTCAGAATGTGTTCCCAGCGACGCACAAACTCACCGGGCTGGAAGGTGCGGCGAGCGGCTTGCGCACTATCAGAGAGGAGTGTGGCGACCGAACAGTCATCCAGGTTGCCGGCCTGTTCGCGGCGCCAGAGTAGTTCCAGTTCGGCGGGATAGTCCTTGGCAAGGCGTGCCGCGTTGGCCAGGAGCGTTTGCCGGTTGGCGTGGTCGCGCGCTAACCAGCGTGACCAATCCTGCCAGTAGATCGTCCGAAGGCCCGTGCGCAACGCCAACGCGTGCATGATGTAGGGCTGCAGGGCGGGGGTACGTGTACCGGCTTTCAGAAGGTAGGGGGCTGCCTGTGCATCTGGCCAGGTCACCAGTTGCTGCAGCGCCTCCGGGACGTCCGGCCCTGTGGCGGTGGTGGTTAGTTCTTCTAGGCATGCGAGATCATCTGCCGTGGGGTGGGTGGGTGACGTTTCGTCGGCGCACAGCTTGTCATCCGTGAAAAAGGCGGTCGGCAGTAGCGACCAGCACTGGGGGTGGTTCTGGAGATACTCGTGTTGACGGTTTGCAGCTGCGGTGATCGAACGCAGGGGCGACGCCATATCTGGGGCTACGGCCAGCAGGAACGCGCGATCACGTTCGAGCTGGGCTGCTTGCTGCAGGATGGATAAGGGCTGGTCGTCGCTTGACCAGGCTGCGGGTAGATCCGAGGGGAGATGCGCCAGTTCGGGCGTCTGCTGCCAGGCGGTGTCGCCGGGCGTCCGGCGCGACAGGTCCGCAGCTTTTTGGATGATGCGCGTATGGATCCGCTGCGCCATCAGCGTGGCTTGGGGGTCGTTTTGTTGCCGGAGCCGGTAGAGCAGCGCATAAAGGGTGTGCTCGACGCCCGGTTGCAGCGGCAGTAACTTTTGCAGCAGTGGCTGCATCTCCGCATACGTAAAAAGGTCTGCCTGTACGGCGTGGCGCAGCAGTTCCAGCGCCAGCACCTTTTGCTTTTCGTCCTGATGATCGGTCATGAATCGTACTCCAGGGCCGGATCATACACTGTGGCGTGGGCTTGTTCAATCCGTGCCGCGTACGATTTGCCAATCACGTCCCGATTTGGTATGGTATGTGTGTGATTGGGGGGGGCACCTGCGCGTGCGGACTGGCGCAGGTCAACGCGCTACCCCGCGCAAGGAGATGTGCTATGATGTTGGGACTAGACCCGTTGCATCTGATCATGATGGTGCCGGCGCTGTTGCTGTCGCTGGTGGCCGCGTGGCTGACGCGCAGCACCTTTAAAAAATACGCTGAGGTGCCGGCTTCGTCAGGCCTGACCGGCGCCCAGGCCGCGGAACGCATGATGCGCAGCCAGGGCGTGTATGATGTCAAGGTCGAGCGGGTGGATGGTTTTCTCTCGGATCATTACGATCCTACGCATAAGGTGCTGCGCCTTTCACCGGACGTATATGATTCCCATTCGCTCTCGGCCATTGGTGTGGCCTGTCATGAGGCCGGTCATGCCATGCAACATGCCCGGGCTTTTGCGCCCCTGGCCTTGCGCACGGCCTTGGTACCGCTGGCGCAGTTCGGCAGCGGTGCCGCGAACTGGATCATCCTGGCGGGTTTTCTGCTCATGGGCATCGGCAGTGCGGGCGGGGCCGGCCTGGGGCTGATGATCCTTAAAATTGGCATCGTTTGCTTCTCCGTCACGGTGGTCTTTTCGCTGGTGACCTTGCCTGTGGAGTGGGATGCCAGTCGGCGCGCCAAGGAGCATATGGTCTCCTCCAGCATTGTCAGCCCCGGCCAGGAAGTGGCCTCCGGACGTGTCTTGAATGCCGCCTTCCTGACGTATGTGGCTGCGGCCGTTTCGGCCGTGCTGACACTGCTTTACTATTTGCTGCGGTCGGGGTTGCTGGGCGGTCGTTCCTCAGACGATTGAACTGTCAGGCCCGTCGCATCTTTCTGCCGGCGCCATAAGGCGGCCCGGCGTGGTTTCATTCACAACCCGGAGGATACGCGTTACCATGTCCACAAAAACCTGTCATTTTCAGGCGGAAGTTAGCCAGTTGCTTGATATCGTGGTGCACTCGCTCTATTCGCGCAAGGAGATCTTCCTGCGTGAGCTCATTTCCAATGCGTCTGATGCCATTGACCGCGCGATCTATGAAGGTCTGACCGATCAGGCGCTGGTGGCCGATGCCCCCACGTGGGAAATCTATCTGCGCGTGGACAAGGCGGCACGGACGCTGACCATTGAGGACAACGGCGTGGGGATGGATGCGGCGACCATTGAGTCCTGCCTCGGGACGATTGCACGCTCCGGCACCAAGGCGTTCCTGGCAGCAGCCAAGGCGAAAACCGGGAGCAATGCGCCCGAGACCATCGGTCAGTTTGGCGTGGGATTTTATGCGGCCTTTATGGTGGCAGAGCGTGTGACGGTGAACTCGCTGGCGCGTGGCTCCAATGCCACGCCGGTGCGGTGGCATTCGTCCGGCAGCGGTGAGTATACGGTGGCGGACGGTGACCGCACGACGCCCGGTAGCTCGGTGACGCTGCACTTGCGTGAGGGGATGGATGAGTTCCTCGAGGAGTGGCAGCTGCGCAGCTTGGTGAAGCAACACTCGGATTTCATCTCGTATCCCATCCGCTTCGTGGACTCGGCCAAGCCGCCGGCCGTGGCGCCCGCGCCGATCAACACTATGCGAGCGCTCTGGAAGCGCGCGAAATCCGAGATCAGCGCCGCAGAATATACGGAATTCTACCAGCATTTGGCGCATGACCGGCATGAGCCGCTGAAGGTGATTCATCTGGCCGCCGAGGGCGCCGTCGAGTTCCGTGCGCTGCTCTTTCTGCCGGCGGAGTCCACGTTTGATATGATGATGCCTTCCAGCCAGCGACGCAAGGGGCTGCACCTGTATGTGCGGAATGTCTTTATCGGTTCCGACTTCGAGGCGCTCTTGCCGGAATACCTGCGCTTTGTGCGCGGCGTAGTGGAGTCGAGCGATTTGCCGCTGAACGTCTCGCGCGAAATGCTGCAGGACGACGCGGTGATTCGCAAGATCCGCAGCAACCTGGTGGGGAAAGTGCTGTCCACCTTAGCGGAGATGAAGAAGGATGATGCCCCGGCTTTCCAGAAGTTTTTCCGCGCCTTTGGCCGTATTCTTAAGGAGGGGGTCCACTTTGACCATGAGAATAATGCCAAGCTAAAGGAGTTGCTGCTCTTCCCAACGGCCCGCACCGAGCACGACGGGCTGATCTCTCTGCGGCAATATCGCGATGCCATGCCCGCCAAACAGACGGAGATCTACTACCTGGTGGCGGAGAGTCTCGCCACGGCGCGTCAGTCACCGCAGCTGGAGGCCATCCAGAAGCATGGCTGCGATGTGCTCTTCTTTGTGGACGCGATCGACGCCTGGGTGGCGGAAGATCTGGCAGAGTTCGACGGCTGCAAACTGCGCGCCATTGACCAGGGGGACCTCGAACTCGGCACCGCAGAGGAGCAGACCGCCGCCAAACAGCAGCGCGATGAGGCGGACAAGAATTTCCGTCCCTTGCTGGATTTCATCCGGGAGAAACTTTCGGATGAGCTCTCGGCGGTGCGGTTGTCGCCCCGTCTGACGGATTCGGTCTGCTGCCTGGTGGCCGGGCAGGGGCGCATGAGCCCCTCGATGGAACGCATGATGCGCGCCATGAACCAGGATGTTCCCAAAGAGTTGCGCATATTAGAGGTGAATCCGGCGCATCCGCTGCTGGCGCGTATGCAGCAAATGCTGAATGTCGATCATCAGGATCCTAAGCTGGCTGATTATGTGGAATTGCTGTACGGGCAGGCGTTGCTGGCTGAGGGCGCTACGCCCCGCGATCCGCGCACGTTCACGAAGCTGGTGGCGGCGTTGATGGCCCAGTGATCGATCCCCCCTGTCTCGGAACTACGGAGGACGTATGACGACATGGAAGCGGGTCGTGCTGGCCGTGGTTTGCGCGTCTTCCTGGGCCCTGGCCCAGGAGGCGCGCGTGTTTGATGTGCCGCGTCTGGATGGGGTTGTGCTTGATGGTCTGGAGGGGGATTGGCACGAAGATGGGTTCGCCGTGGAAGCGATGGCCTCTGTCGATGGGTGGGTGCGCCCTGTGGACGACTTGGAGAGCCGCTTCCAGCTCGGCTGGAATGACCAGGGGTTGTTGGTGCTCGTGCGGGTGACCGACAATCAGTTCGTGGAGGCGGCGCAAAGCAATCGGTTGTATGAGGGTGATTCGGTCGAGTTGTACCTCGCTGACAAGTGGGGCGGCCGGCAGATGATCCAGGCCGTGATCACACCCGGTCTAGCGGCTGACCAGCCGGCGTTGCGGTGCCGACTCTATGATTACCGGCAGGATGCCGTCTTGCGCACGAATACGCCCACCCTGCTGGCGGCGCGCACCAAGGTGGCTGGTGGCTATCTGTTGGAGGCTTTGCTGCCGTGGAAGAATCTCGGCCTCGCACCCACGGGCGGCACGGAAGTCGCCTGTCAGGTCTTTGTAAACGATCAGGATCCGGGCAAGCCGGATTTCCGGGCGGTGTGGTATCCGGCGGCCGGCACCTTCCTGGATACAACCCGCATGTATCGTCTGCGACTGGCCGGGCAGGCGAGTCTGCCGTGTGCGGCGGTGGCGCATGGCTTTGTGCACCAGTCAGAGGTCTGGTTTAGCATTGTGGCCTCCGCCCGCCTGGCGGGCAAGACGGTGGTGGTGCGCTACAACAACAAGACCATTGTGGAGGGGGTGACTACGGCGCAGGGCGGGCGATCCTATGCCTGTCTGAAGGTTGCGATGCCGGACGGGGGCGACGAGATGTCGCGCTTCGAAGTACAGGTGGATGGGCAGATGTTGGATGCAGGCACCCTGCTGGATCTGGCGAATCAGCGGAATGAGAAGAAAGTACCTTTAAAATATGCTTTTCATCCGTTCTGTTTTTCAGGGAGCCAGCTGCCGTCTGGCGGGTTCCAGGACGCAGTGGCGGTGGAACAAATGCTGGGACCATGTGATGTACGTGTGGCGTATTACGATGATGCGTTACGACGCGTGACCCGTGCCGTCCGGCCTGGTCGCTATGGGGCTGTAGTGACAATCACCCCCCGGTTTCAGCCGCCGATGTGGCGCTACTTTACCTTGTTTAACACGACGAACTCGGTGGATTGGAATAACCTCGAATTGGCGGTGGATGTAAAGCTCCCTCAGGACCTGGGGCTGAAACCGGAGATGCAGGATCTACAGTCAGAAACGGTGGGACGCTTTGCGCGCGCCATGCTGATGGAAGGGATGGCGG
>CAYSHQ010000154.1:0-5809 GCA_964430835.1 uncultured Lentisphaerales bacterium | reverse complement strand
CCTTAAAGCCGGCGCAAGCAGTGCTGTCGAACGTGATGCGCGTGGCGAGATTGCTGGGGGCACCATACTCATCCGCGGGGTTAACCGTCACCTGTGTTTCCTGCGCACCGCGGAGATAGACGTGATATTCCCGGCTGACCGCCGTGCCTTTGTAGTAGCCTGTACTGGTACGGGGGCGGTTGAAATCTTCGTCGCGGTTGCCATCAGGGCCAACACCCGTATAGTCGAATAGGGTAGCCCGACAGTCGGCCATGGCGGGTGGGGTTGCGGTAACAATGCCATCCCGATCCAATCGCGCACTACCGAGACTGTATAAGATGTTGGTGACGCGATTGAGCGAGTCATGGGCTTGATAGGTATACCCGCCATTCGGGGCGACGATCCACCGCACCTGGCCAAAGCCTGCGGACGCCAGATTGGTCTGAAAACCAAAGGTTGTGGCAATTTCTGCCATACCGCCCGAATAGGCACCGATGCGACTGATCTGCCAAATCCGATCACCTGCTTCCCCCCGAGCGATGGCAAAGTGCGTTGCGGCGTCCGCGCGCGTGCAGATGGCAGCCATCCCTTTGAACGTCCAGACCTCCTTCACGTCATCCGTGCGGCGAATGGTCAGGGGCGTATTGGCGGTAATGGCGGTAACGCGCGCGGCCGCCCCGGCGACGGTGTGCAAATACCACGTGTCATTCGTCTGCGAACAGGTAAGCGTGGTGTAATCCGAGGAGACGCCGAGCAAGTGATTGGTGGTATCGTAGGTTACCATGCAGGTGAGAGTGCCATTCGTGCCATAGTACGGGCTGTCGATGGCCGCCACCAGACTTGCGGTGGTACGCGCGGAGACCTGCGGCCAGTTGGCCTCCGAGCATGCGAAGGTTGTGCCGTGGGGGTCCTCGATCTTGCTGAGCACGCCCGCCGCATCAAACACATGTTTATAGCCGGAAGCGAAGACGAGGGTGTAGCCAGCCGCACGACTCCCGACCAGGCGATAGGTGCGGCCGAGGTCCGGCATCTGGGGGAGTCCGTGGGCGTTGAACGCCACCACGCGTCCATTGGGACGTACTACGCGGGTGCAGCCATCGCCGCTATCCGGCAGGACTTGGGTGTCCAGGTTGTACCAATTCTGGCGCAGGAAGGTGGCATCGTTGGTGGCCACATGCCAGACCGTCAGGTAAGCGGCTGCGGAAAGTCCGCACGGCAGGGAGCCGCGGCCAAGCTGCACCGCGGTCCAGGGGAGGAGTGAGACCGGATCCACGCTAGTGACTTCAGGGTTGTTCAAGTTGCCGCCGCCATGCTCGCAAATGCCGTCTGCATCAGAGTCCGTAGGGACCGGCAGGATGGTTACTTTAACGAAGTCGCTTGCAAGATTAGCCAGGCTCAGTGAGATGGTGGCCGTACCACAAGCTTGGGCTTCAACCAGGAAGCGCACATCACCCGTGCTGATCTGGGATGAGATATCGAGATAGGACGGGCCCGCTTCATCGCACCCAGAGACCAGGCAGGGTTCTTGAGTGGCGGCATCCGGGCGGAAGAGGCGGATGGGACCACCGACCTGCACATAGACATTCGACAGGCCGATGAAATTGGTGATGCCAGGCATCTGCCGGAAGATCACCAGACCCATGGCGTTGGCATCGGCGGCGCCGTTGTACACGGCATCGGCCTCATCGCGTACCCCATTGGTGTCGGCATCCACGGTATTGGGCGAGAGGACCATGCCGGCGGCGTGCCGCGCCGCCTTGGTTAGGCCAGTGATCTTGTCCGGCTGATAGGCATCGAGCGCCAGATCCATCACGGTGGTGTAGAGGAGGTCGGTCACTACCGGGGTACCAACCGGATAATTCGTCCAGTACGACAAGCTTACGGTAAGATCGCGCGCGACGGAACTCGCTGCAACACCCTCGACATAGAGGTTGGACGGGAAGTTCATGGCCGGCCAGTTGGTCGAGGTATTAAAGGCGGCACCGAGCTTGGCGGAGTTCGTCCAAATCAGGTAGTTGGTGGTAGCGCCGCTAAGATCCAGAGCCAGGCTACCAAAGGGGATCGCGGCGGGTTGCAAGACCAGGGAGAGCGGCAAAAGTCGCGAGCAATCACTGGTGGAAGCGCTGCGCAGAACAACCGCGCCAGGATTGCGGTTGCAAGCATGTGGCGTCTGCGCGGCGTCCAAGGCGACATTACAGACGTACACCGTGGCACAGCCTGAGGCGAATGAGCACCATTCTTTGGGTTTCGCCGTAAACACATACTTATTAGCCGCACTGTTACTTCCATTAAACTGGATGCCGACAGAGTCGACCGTATAGCCGCGAAAAGTCGACGGAGACGGATTGAGCGAAATGATCGAGCTGTACGGCAGTTCAGGTGGGGGGAACGCCAGAAGTTGCGGCGGGGCGTTGGTGGGGATTACGACTTGGCTAGGGGTCAGGGATAGGCGGTTATTAACAATCTCAAAGGGCATACGCGCCGTGTAGTTCGTTCCGCCACATTGACACGAGGCGACTATGGCTCCAGCAACGTTACTGGTATACGACCAGACGAAAGTTGCGGTCGCGCCCTGATGGGAACCAAAAAATGAACCGAGATTATCGGGTCCGACTGACCAAACAATATTACTGGTAGACACGTTGCCCGGACTGCTTACCAATTGTAATGTGCTGGTAGGATAATCCGTGCTGCTGAAGCGCACCAAGGAGCCACGATGATCGTGACTACCGTGGTTGTGCAAAATTGTATAGACAGGGTAAACAACAGCGGGGGTGGGGTCCTGCCTACCGTCGCCAAGCAAGTCGATACCACCGTCGCCATTACTGCCGCTACCATTTCCATCTACTTGCGTCACCGAAGCCACGGGCCAGCTCTCACCGGAGTATGCGACAATCTGTCGCCACGTGCCTGGTCCACCTAGGCCAAAGTCCCGTGGCAACAACCAACTGGCCTGATAGCGATTATTGGGCGTATTGGCGGAAATTTGCGCAAAGGTGTCACCGATCAAGGAACCGAAGGACCAGACTGGATTGTACACGGATTCCGTATTTGTTACCGTCTGCATATGAACTTTGAGGATCTTTGTGCCGATTCCAGTCAGATTTGTTGGGCAAAATCTTGCCGAAGCGCAGGCCCCCGGAAATACATCCCTGAATATCTGATTCGCCTGCCCTGCGTAGGTTGGCATCTCCCGATTATCAACCTGGACGAAAGCCATCGAGGCATTCGCGACCGTTTGATTGAACATGCTAATTGCATAATCGCCCACGGGCAAATTTGAAAAAGTGGCTAGATAGACACCGTTGCTGAGCGCAAGCAGCTCTAGCGGATCGACGATGCGGGGGCCCGCTATCTGAAGTGTTAAGGGCACACTGACAGGCGCAACCCGAACACAGACTTGCGCGGTGCCATCACTATTAGTGCTATTGGCAATTGCATATTTGTGCGCCCAGAGCACCGAGGCGTCCACCACCGTGATCGGAAGTGCATTGGAACGGACCGCAGAAAGCAGTGCGTTGCTGTAGGTGGCCATAAGAGTCACATCATGGTTGCTGGAACTGGGCGTCAAACCTCTAACCCAGATGCTGGTGGGAATAGCGCTTGCCCAGGACCACGTGCACGGAAGGATAATCTCCTGTGCCGGCTGGCAGGAAGCTGCGGAATAGAGTTGGATCCGGCCAGTGCCAAGGGACGCCGCACTCAGCGTTAGAAATCCATTAGGCGCATTGGAGGGGGCTAAGGTGATGGTGATCTGGGCACCGTTGTTGACACCGTTTGCAGTATTGCAATTGAGCGTGAGCGAATCTGACGGACTCATCGTAAATGTCGGCCGCGTGAACCCCCAGCGCACAAGCGCATTGGTACCCGTCGGATAGGCACCTGAGAGCGGGTCACTGACGGCGGGGTCGATGACCCAGTCGAATGCGCCACCAGCGGGTGCGAGCGTGAAATTCACAGCGTATGATGAGCCCTGTTGCGCAAGACGTGTGTAGGCGAGAGTGAAAGAGAGATTAGTGCATTCGACCGCCTGTGGCACACAAGCATAGCCAAAGCCATCACTTGTCTCCGCTGCGGCTGCCAACACGCGGTTATCCGGAGTGCCCATATGCACGCCCCATTTACCACCCAAAGCCGGACTAGCCAGCGAGACTGCCAAGACCGCGTACTGATTCGTAAAAGCGGCCACACGGTTCGACGTCGTGTGGCTGGCCCCGGCAAAGATCTCCATGGGATCGGAGAAGCCGTCGCCATTGGAGTCGACGTGATACGTCGTATTGGACACGGGCTCATTGCGACAGAATCCTGCGAGATCGGCATGAACAAAAGCAAAGCAACTGTTGGTTGGCAGCCAGCAAGATTGATAGCCCGCCAGGGGAACCACATGCGACGCCACGCCCGGCGCATCGACCAACCCATCGCCATCGGCATCCCGCCCAGACTGGTATTGCTGCAGATAACTCCACTGGTTACTCACCACACAGGTGGTGCTCGTCATACTAAACCCACCCCCCGCCCCCACGAATACGTACCCCGCACTGGTGAGCGAGCACGCCGTGATCGGAACAGAGAAAGTCGTGCCACCCACCGTAAAGGTCACCATAGGACAGGGACTAGTGTCATCCGCAGGGTTCAAGGGGTCAAGGCGACAGAACCGTTCATATCCATCCGGGAGTCCCCCGCCATCCGTATCGGCAACCGATGGATCCGTACCATAGAGCAAGAGCTCGTCGCCATCGGCCACACCATCGCCATCCGTATCCTGGCTGGACCCATCCGTACCGAAGAAGAGTCGCTCATCTTCGTCTGAAAGGCCGTCGCCATCGCGATCGTGAAAGGAGGGCAGAAAATTTGTCACGGAGCGCACAAAAAAGCTCGTGCCGTATTGTAAATATGCCTCTAAATTGCTGATACCATTGAAGTTCAACGATTGTGGGGTATCCGATGGATCGTACGGGTTAAGACCATAGCGATTTTCCCACCAATCCGGCATGCCATCGCCGTCGGAATCGAGGGCAAAGACAGCGATCAAGGCGGTTGGGGTGGTCACGGCACCCAGCTCAATATTGGCGTCCACAGAACAGACCGCACCGGTCCAGTATTGGAACATATATCCAGGGGGCGGAATCGCGAGCAGCGAGAGATTCGACCCGCGCCCATACCACCAGTACGCGGATTCACCGACTTCCCCCCGATTGTTCCTAATGGCACCGCCACCGAACCGAGGCGTCCGATCAGAAGCAAAATATTGCGATGACAAGGATATTAGATAGTTGGTCGCCCATTTCGACCAGTAGAGCGAGGAGGGCTGGGAGAATGTGAAGGAAACGGAGCTGGAGTCGCCGCTCGCCGGCACGCTGCCGGTGCCGGTCCAGCCCTGCGAGACGTACTGGGTGGTACCGCCGACATAAACCGGTGAGGGAATGGATGCAGTGACGGGCGTGCCGTAGTTGACAATGGTGCTTCCTGGTGCAGGCGCGCCGTACACCGTCTGGACCGAGAGCAGGCCGGATGTATCGAAGTTCGCCGTCAGCGCGACGCCATTGGTAACAACAAACGACAACGTATGATTCGTGTCGACGCCCGCCAGCGCGATACCGCTGCCGGTCCACCCCCTAAAGAGGCTGTTGGTGTGCCGGACGGCCGTGACGGTTGCGGTGGAACCGCGGGGATACCAGCCTGCGGGGGTGCCGCGCAGGCTCCCATACCCGCCCGGCGCGACCTGCAAATCGACATAATAGTTGGTCGCCCACTGCCATGTGATGGTAGAGGGACTAGAAGACACATGGAAGGTAACCGAGGTGCTGTCGCCGGTGGCGGTGGCGCCGAC
>CAYSHQ010000153.1:0-5854 GCA_964430835.1 uncultured Lentisphaerales bacterium | reverse complement strand
ACCGGGCATGTCGAGCGGCTTTTGCATCTATGCGATGCTGGCGGTGCCAGCGGCACTGGCGCTGGGGGCGCTGCTGCGCCTCTCCGCCGTGGCGTACCTCCGCTTCCTCACGCTCGGCACCCTGCTGACGGCGGCCAGCGCACTGCCCGCCCTGCTACTGACCTGGACCCAAGGTGAGTTGACGGCCGCACAGGGGTGGCTGCGCCTGGACGCACTCTCCGCGCTGCACATCCTGATCCTGCAGCTCGCCTTCGTTCCGGCCGCCTGCTATGCCGACCGTTATTTCCGGCAGACGCGACAGCCCTTCCCCCCACAAGCCGCCCGCCGCTTCCTGGCACTCTGGTTTGGCGCACTCACCATGATGGTACTGGTCCTGTCGGCCAATAACCTCGGCCTGATGTGGGTAGGGATGGAAGCCTCCACCCTGATCCTGGCCTTTCTCTTCTGCACCTGGATCACGCCGGGTTCGCTTGAGGCGATGTGGAAATACCTGCTGATCTGTTCCGTCGGCATGGCCATGGCCTTCCTGGGGATCCTGCTGATCGCCGCCGCCACCCGCCACACCGGCCTACCGGTCACCACCGCCCTGCTCTGGACCAACCTGCGCGACATCAGCCAGCAACTGGACCCGGCGCTCGTCAAGGCTGGCTTCCTCTTTCTGGTGGTCGGCTTCGGCACCAAGGCCGGTCTGGCCCCTCTGCACAACTGGCTGCCCGACGCCTATAGCCAGGCGCCGTCGCCGGTCTCCGCCATCTCCTCCGGCTGTCTGCTGAACAGCGCGCTCTATTGCATCCTGCGCTGCCTCCCCCTGGCAGAGAATGCCAGCGGTCAGGTTGGCTGGGCCCGCGGGGTACTGGTCGTACTGGGGCTCTTTTCCATGATCGTGGCCGCCGGGTTCCTGTTGGCACAACGTGATGTCAAACGCCTGCTGGCCTATTCCAGCGTCGAGCATATCGGCATCATGGCTACGGGCTTCGGCCTGGGGGGCCTGGGGACCTTTGCCGCTCTGCTGCATATGCTGGGGCATACCCTGGCCAAGCCCTTGGGGTTTTTCTGTGCCGGCGCGCTGACGCAGGCCTACGGCACACATGACATGCGCCGCATGGGAGGCGTGGTACGCCAGGTGCCGATCTGGGGCACCGGTTTCGTGCTGGCGCTGCTGGCACTCATGGGAGTAGCCCCCGGCGTCCTCTTCCTCAGTGAATTCCTGGTGCTGAAATCGGCCGTAGAGCAGGAAGCCTGGTGGGTTGTCGTCATCTACCTGCTGGCGCTCGCGCTGGCGTTCCTCGCCTTGCTGCGCCGCGTCATCGCCATCGGCTGGAATGCCTCGACGCCACCCCCGGAACAGCTCCCGAGCCAACCCGCGGGACGCGCTACGCAACTGTTCGTAGCCCTGCCGCTGGTGCTGATCCTGCTCCTCGGGCTCTGCCTCCCCTTTGGCCTGTTACACTGGCTGCAACAAGCCGCTGACATCATCGGAGGGGGTTCATGAACTTCCTCCGACAGGCCAATAGCACGGCGACCGATCTCGCGCGCATTCCCACCTGCGCCTACGAGGCGTTTGCCGCCGAAGTCACCGCCGCCATCGGCGCGGGTGCCCGGCTCTCCGCCCTCTTCGGCACCCCGCGTCCCGAGGGTGGCGCAGAACTGTACGCCGTGCTGGCCGCCGAGGCCGAGAGCGCCCTCTTCCTGGGACGCACCACGGTCGGCGCCTCGTACCCCGCACTCACCCCCGCCTGCCCGCAGGCCCATCTCTTTGAACGCGACCTGGCCGAGTCGTGCGGCCTGACCCCCGTCGGCCATCCGTGGTGCAAACCGGTCCGCTTTCTGGACGCCGGTCGCCGCGACGCCCCCCCCGGCACAACCCCCTGCGGCGTGATGGACTACTTCCAGATCGCGGGCGATGCCATTCATGAAGTGGCGGTCGGCCCGGTGCATGCCGGCATCATTGAGCCCGGGCACTTCCGTTTCCAATGCCACGGCGAGACGGTCTACCACCTGGAGATCTCCCTCGGCTACCAGCACCGCGGCATTGAACGCGCCTTGCGCGGCGGCCCAACCCCCCGCAGCATCCACTACGCCGAGACCCTCGCGGGCGATACCACCATTGGCCACACCACCGCCTATTGCACTATCTGCGAATCGCTGAGCCGCCAGCGTGTGCCGGCCCGCGCCCAAGCGCTGCGGGGGATCGCCCAGGAACTGGAGCGCCTCGCCAACCACATCGGCGATCTGGGCGCCCTGGCTGGCGATGTCGGTTTTCTTCCTACGCAGGCCTATTGCGGCCGCATCCGTGGCGACGCGCTCAACATGACCGCCCTGCTCTGCGGCAATCGCTTTGGCCGCGGTCTGCTCCGCCCGGGTGGCTGCACCGCCGACCTGAACACGGCCGACGTGGCCGAACTCGAGCAACGACTCGCACAACTCCGGCGCGACTGCACCTCCGCCATCGAACTCCTCTTCCGCTCGGCCTCCGTGCTCAGCCGTTTTGAAGAAACCGGCACCCTCTCGCGCGCGACCTGCGAAACCATCGGACTCGTCGGGCCAGCTGCGCGCGCCTGCGGTGTGGCGCGGGATGTCCGCCACGACTTCCCGTACGGCATCTTCCGCTTCGCGCAACTCCCGGTCTGCACCTGGGAATCGGGCGACGTCTTTGGCCGCGCCTACGTACGCTGGCTCGAAATCCAGCAATCGATCTCCTTTATCGAAGAGCAGTTACCCTCCCTCCCCGGCGGTGCCACGTCCTCCGCCACCGCCCCGCTGGCAGCCAACCAACTCTCCGTTGCGCTGGTAGAAGGGTGGCGCGGCGAAATCTGCCATACTGCCGTAACCGACGCCGATGGCCGGTTTGCCTGCTACAAGATCTTCGACCCATCCTTTCACAACTGGTTCGGTCTGGCCTGCGCCCTGCGTAATCAGGAGATCTCCGACTTCCCGTTATGCAACAAGAGCTTTAACCTTTCGTACTGTGGACATGACCTGTGAGGGCGCAGAAGAAAGGGTTCAGGGTTCAGTGACATGATTCGCCGCCTATCTGACGAAACGCAACCATGCTCTCTATTCTACTAGCACGTTTTCAGCAGAAATACCGGACCATGGCCTGGCCTGATGGCCCGGCACCCGCGCTGCCGGCACGCCTGGCCGGGCGGCCGCGCGTGGACCGCACCGCCTGCCAGCAGTGTGGCACGTGTGCCGCCGCCTGCCCGGTGGGCGCCATCACCTGCCACGAAGGGCTGGCCCTGGACACCGGACGCTGCCTCTTCTGTCGCGCCTGTGAACGCGCCTGTTCGCGGCAGGCCATCCAGTTCAGCCAGGAGTATCGCCTCGGGTCCGCAACGCGGGAAGCGCTGCTGGTGCGGGAGGCCGCCGCACCCTATCCCCCGGCGCTGGTCGAGAAGGCCCGCGCCTACTTCGGGCGCTCGCTCAAATTGCGCCAGGTCTCAGCCGGCGGCTGCAATGCCTGCGAAGCGGACACCAACGTGCTGAGTACCGTGGCTTGGGATCTGGGGCGCTTCGGCATCCAGTTCGTGGCGTCGCCGCGGCATGCCGACGGCTTGCTCATCACCGGCCCGGTCAGCGCCAATATGCGCCTGGCACTGGAAAAGACCTACGCCGCCGTCCCAGACCCCAAAATTGTGATTGCCTGTGGCGCCTGCGCCATCGCCGGCGGCCCGTATGCTGGCCACCCCGAAGTCCACGACGGTGCCAGCGCCGTTGTCCCTGTGGACCTCTTCATCCCCGGCTGCCCGCCCCACCCCCTCACGCTCCCCAACGCGCTGCTGCGCTTCGTGGGGCAGGTGCCTGAACAAGGCTGAAGCGGTTAATCGGCGTAACGAAGCCAGAGGGGTAAGGGTTCAGGGTTCAGGGGATCTCGCGACGCACGTGGCCGTACACGACGCTGCGGAGGTGCGTTCCTACTGATTCTGCGGCAAGGGCAATGGTAGGGCGGGGCCGCCGGACCCGCCGCAGGTAATGGAACCGCGAATGCAAAGCTAGGGAATGGAAGATTCAGAAGGGTCCAGCGTGGGAGGGCGAACCTCCCGGTGAGCCGCACAGGCGCGGTGACTGGACACGTGTTCGGCTCGGCGGGAGCCTCGCCCCTGGTCTGGCGGCGGAGCCATGGGCGATCCCATTGGCTGCGGCGGGTCCGGCGGCCCCGCCCCGGCGTACGACGTCCCACCATTCGCGGCCATTCGCGGTTCCGCCCCAACCATTTCACGCCCGCCACCCTGCCTCTGGCTGCGGCGCAGCCGGCGGCTTACGGCAGGGTCGGAAACCAGACGGGCTCGCGGCAGGTGGGGTCACCGTTGTAATTGATGGTGATCTCCTCGCCCACGGCGATGTCGCGCAAAGCTACGAAGGCAATGCTCTGCTGCTCGGGGATCAACTCAAAGCGCGCATTGGGCTCGTAGGAGTGATTGCACAGCGAGCAGCGGCCGAGCAGGATCGCGGCCTCATCGCTCTCTTCGCCCCAGACAAAATAGTAATCGCCGAGCGGCGTGGCATCCAGTTGGGGGATCTGCTTCTGCGGCACGACCACCACCGGTGCGGCCTCGATCAGTTCCTCGCCCGCAATGGGGCGTGTCGCAAAGATCCCTCGTCCACGTTGTCCGCAATCGCCAATGCTAATCATGACTGCCTCGCTCGTCGATCCTTTGGTGGTTGCCGCCATACCACTGGCGACATTCCTATGCCGTCCCAAGAACGACGCGCGGTAAGCTAGCGGGTCTGCCGCTAGGCGTCAAGCGCGACGTGCCTGAAAGAGGCCTGTGCTGCCGCGGCCTACTTGCTCGTCAACGCCGGACCGTTCCAGCGCTGGCAACGGTCAGCACGAGGCATTTGCCTAGCGTTTATTAGCGAGCGTGAGGTAGCACATGCCCAGGGAGCTGGGCTTGCTGTTCCAACTCGGCCAGGATCTGCTCGGCTGGTGTCAGGGCTTTCTTAGACTTGTTGCAAGCCGGGCAGGCTGGCACCACGTTCCCCTTGGTGCTACGCCCGCCCCGCGCCACCGGCACCACATGATCCATGGTGAGCTGTTCCGGCGCCACCTGTTGGCCGCAGTACTGACAGGTGCCACGCTGCAGCTGCTGTCGCCACCAATCGGTCTGCCGCAATGCACGCGCCTTGCCACGCTCCCGCGCCACATGCGCCGGATCCTTGCGTATATCAATCCAATCATGCATGCGTTTCGTGGGCTTACACACAGGGCGCGACGTCGGTGATCGTCGCAAAAATATAGCGAGGGCGATAGGCCACCATGCCTGCGCCTATTTCCTTGCCAGCCGTTCTTCGATGTTCTTCACCAGTTCGGCGACACCAATCGGCTTGGCCAGGATCATCTCATCGTTGTCCTTGGCGCGCGCCATATCTTGCTTGCTGCACAGCGCCGTGAGAAAGATAATCGGGATATGGGCCAGGTCCTTCTGATCGCCCAGAGCTTGGGCCACGGCGCCGCCATCCATCCCGGGCATGGAGACGTCGAGCACGATCAAGTCGGGACGAAAGGTCCGGGCGACCTGTAGCGCACGCACGGGATTGTTCTCAGCCTGAGCCTCAAAGCCTGACATATTCAAGCCCGTCTTCAAGATCGTGCTCAACGCCACACTATCGTCCACCACCAGGATACGGCGTTTATTTGTCTTCATACCGGTCCTCACCTATTGGCTACCAAATGGTGTTCATGCTACGCCGCCTTGCGGTCGTACGCAAGCCCTATTCCAGCCGCCCAGGCAGGCGTCGTCCGCCTTATTCCCCGAAGAGCGTCAACTGCCCGGGATGGTCACCGACACCGCGCTTGCGGATCTTCTTGGCGAGCTTGGGCATGCCGGCTTCGAGTTCGCCCTCTTCGAGATTG
>CAYSHQ010000152.1:305-5857 GCA_964430835.1 uncultured Lentisphaerales bacterium | reverse complement strand
CATGTCCGGCCGCGACTGCTGGCACGGCAAGTGCACCTTCTGCTCGTGGACCACGCTTTATCCGACTTACCGGACGCGTGATCCGCTGGATGTCGTCAACGAAATCGGTAACCTGATTGAACAGTATGGGGTGCGGGAAATCATGGATGACGCCGGCAGCCTGCCGGTCGGTGCGTGGTTGGAGACTTTCTGCCGGGAGATGATCGCCCGGGGCTATCACAAGCGCGTGCGGATTGATTGCAACATGCGCTTTGGCCGTTTGACCGAGGCGGATTATCGCCTGATGCGGCGCGCCGGTTTCCGTCTGATCCTGTTTGGACTGGAGTCGGCCAACCAAGCGACCCTGGACCGCTTGGTCAAGGGGGTGCAAGTCGAGCAGATCCGCTCCGGCGCCCATGCGGCGGCGCGGGCTGGGCTGGATGTGCATGTCACGGTGATGTTTGGCTACCCCTGGGAGGGCGAGGCTGAGATGGCCCGTACGGTCGCGCTGGCGCGTGCGCTGCTGCGCAAGGGCGACGCCTACACGCTGCAGGTGACGCGCGTCGTGCCGTATCCCGGCACGCCGTTGTTCCGGGAACTCGACGCGGCCGGGTTGCTGCTGACACATGACTGGAACGACTATGACATGCGCGCGACCGTGCTGAAATCACCGGTCCCGGAAGATCAGATTAAGTGCGCGGTGCGGCAGGTGTATAAAGGATTCCTCCACCCGGAGACCGTGCTACGTCGGCTATTTACCACCCGCCATCCGATCGAAGACCTGAAGTTCTATTGGCGGGGGTTCCGCTCGCTGGTGGGGCATCTCAAGGATTTTCGCTGAGCGGTCCTGGTGCAACGCCCCGGGCTACCCCTTGAAGATTACGAACTTTCGCATGGCGTAATTGATCAGGAGCGCCATGAAGATATTGCTGCCGAAGGCCACCGTGGCGCCGAGGCCGAATTGGCCGATCAGCCACCCCATGAGCGCGGTGCCGCAGATGAAGCTCACGGCTGAGACCGCATAGAACAGCCCGATCTCCACCAGCCAGTGATGTCGGCCGGCTTTGAACACGAACCGGATGTTCAGGAGGTAGGCTACGAAATTGGAGAAGAGGAAGGCGATCGCGTTGGCGGCCACCGCGTGCTTCCATCGCACCGCGTCCTCAAGCACCGGCACCTGCAGGTGCAGCAGGCGGACCAGAAATTCATCCGGTTTCAGACAGGGAAGGATCCGCCAGCCAAAAAGGAAAAAGAAAACGATGTTCGTGGCCGTGGCAATGCCGCCGCAAATCGCGTACTTAATAAACTGCACGGCAGGGCCGGCTTCCGGACTTAAGAGCGTTTTCCAGTTCAGCATGGTTGGGTGGGTCCTTCGTCTGGGGAACGCGTGGGATCATACGGTGCGTCGCGGGGTGTGACAAGACCGGAAACTGGATGCGCGTTGGATCTCTGGATTGACAGATTGCGAGCGGCGACGCAGCATGCTAATATCAATGCAAGATTGAGATGGGGTTCGATGCTTCTGGAGTGATTGGCCGTCGTGCAGGGGGTAGGGCATGAAAACTATGGGGCATGGGGGCGGTGCGGGGCGCACCGGGGTGTCGGTTGGGCGACCACGCCGTCAACGGGCCGCTACGAGCTTGATTGAGGTCATGGTTGGGGTGCTGATCCTCACGGTCGTAGCTTTGTGTAGCAACCTGCTCTTGACGCGTACGCATACGATCCTGGTGCAACAGACGCAGCGGCGGGTGGCACTGGGGGTGGCAGATGCCCGGGTGGAAGCGCTACGCGCTTCGTCGTATCAATCGGTTTGTCAACTGGGTAGCAATGCAACGGTTTTTGTAAAGGCGGCGCCCGCTGGGTGGGTGGCGTCTACGGTGGATCCCGGCGAAGTGTCCGTGGTTGCTGGCATGATCTATGGGCTGACAACCCGTTTGACGGCGGTTGATCTGGACGGGGTGGCTCCCGCGACGGACTGCTTGCTGGTGGAAGTAACGGTACGTCCGCCACAGGCCGGCGCGCGTGTGACGCTTTTGACATATTACGCCCGATTGGAGCATAAGCTATGAGCGATCGACGCAGGCTTCGCGGGTTCACTCTGGTGGAAGTGGCGATTACGCTTATGGCGGGTGTGGTGGTGGCCATGACGGCCGGATTGGTCCTATACTATTGCCAGATGGCTTGGCGGCGGGAGCAGGATAGCATGGCCATGCAGCAAGATGCGCGTGTGGCCATGGTCCTGATTGGCCGCCTGGTGCGCAATGTGACAACCGGGGAAGTCTGGGTGGCGGCGCAGGAGTTGCGGATTACCAATTCTGTCGGGTACTGCCGGTTCTTTGCGGATGGCAATACGCTGCGGGTTGATCCGAATCCGAATGTCGTTGGTGATGAACTGGCCTTGGTGCCCGGTCGCTTGCAATCATTTGCGGTTTCGAATCTCACGTATGGGGTACGGGTCTTGTTGGGGTTGCAGGCTGGTCAGGGAACCTGCCACATGGTGGTTCCGGGGGTATTCACATGTCGCAACGAATGAAACAAGCCGGGGTGCCTGCGCCGCGGAACCGCGAGGGTGGGGCAATTCTCATTTTGGTTTTGGCCGTGGTATTGGCGCTGAGTCTGCTGGGGCTGTCTTTCCTGTCGATGGGTGAGTCTAACGGGTTGGATACGGTGCGAGGGCAGCAGCATAATCAGGCCTTCCATATCGCGGAGGGTGGCCTGCAGCAGGCTATTGCCCGATTGCGGCTGCAAGCTGCCTATCGGCAATACCCCACCAACCTGAGCGGTTCGCTGGGCGGTGGTGCCTACGTCGTGCAGGTTGCCAGTACGGGCGATCTTTATTACCTGACGTCCCATAGTACCATGCGGTATGGCGGCCGCTCTATCCGCCAGGTGGTGAACGTGCAGGCCAATGGCTGGCCAGATGCCTTTGCTTATGCCCTCTTTGGTTCGAACGGCGATATTAACTTGAAGAAGGGGCTTTCGATCAGCGGGGATCTGTTCGACTATGGAAACCTTGCCATGGCGAAGGATGCGACGGTCTCTAACGGCATGGTGTATGCCACGGGCGCGGTAACGGGATCCGGTAACTTTAGCGTGGGAGGCTTGCCCGCAGAGTTACCGCCGCCCCCCAACCTGGATACGACCTGGTTTGACGGACTGCTGAACCAGGCGGCACTCACCACCAATGCGGCGCCCGTCTTTCCTTTGGTTTTGCAGGGTGGGACGGTGCATGTCAAAGGCGCCCTCGCGCTGGGGCAGATTAGCGGGTCGGGGACGCTGGTAGTGCAGGGGAATGTTGACTTTGGACAGAGCGCCTCTGTGGCGCCCAATTGCACGATTATCTCCGGCGGCACACTCTCCTTTGCCAAAGCCGGTCTGGCAGGTTCCAATGTGTTGTTCTATGCCCGTACAGGGATCTCGATTGCCAAGGATGGTCTGATGCTGCCGGGGTGTACCTTGCTCACCCCGGGAACCATTGATGCTCAAAAAACATTTGAAATGAGCGGTTTGATGTTTGCCTTGGGGCCGGTTCTGCTCAAAAAGGACGCCACGGTCCGTGGCAGTATCGTGGGGGCCGGTGTGACGGCCGATAAGAACTTAACGGTAATCTATGCATCCTCGTATTTGCCGGCGGTGCCGCCGCCGGGGATCACACCGGTGGTCGCCGTCCATCGTGTCGCATGGCACGAGGCGGGCATCAGCACGCCGTGAACGCGCTGCGCAGACATACAGACTGATTGTCGGTTTTCGGCGTGCGCAAGGAGTCTTGGGCCGGGGGCGTCCGGGTTACGGCGTTACGGCGTCGGAGAGGCCGCGTTGGGGGCCGTCACCGGCGCGTCCCCCCGCACCGGGTCCAGGGCATTGGCATGGTCTAACAAGGTGCTCGCGGGGCGTGCCGCTGACCCGGGATAGCGCTCGATGGCGCCTTCCATTCGTTTGGCCACATTTTCCCAAGCCGTTTCACGGTTGGCAGCGCGCAACTCCTGCAGCAGGGCTTTGGCGGCGCTCTTGTTCCCCTGCATGGCCAGACAGGCGGCTTCCCCGAGGACGGCCTGCGGTGCCAGGTAGTGGGCCGGATTCTGGGTGCGGAACGTGCGGAAGACAGGGATGGCTTCGGCCAGGTTATTCTGCCCGCAGAGGGCGAAGCCGCGGCCGACCCGTGCCACATCGGCAAAGGGGTAGGAGGCGTGCTGCTTGATGAAATCGTCATAGGCGGTGAGCGCCTTGTCGTACTGGCCAGCGTCACAATATGCTTTGGCCAGTTTCAGCTTGGCGGCGATGCCGGCCGGTGTGCTGCCATAGTCCGTGACGGCCCTTTCCATGGCATCGATGGTGGGGGCGACCAGCAACTGGGCGGAGGCCTGCGCGGCCTTATCATCGTTATGCCGGAAATACGCGGCCGCAGCTGTCACGAGCAGTACGCCGACGGCGATCATGATCAGCGCGGTCACCCCTTTTTCTTTAAGCCACAACCAAGCGGGGATCATGTCCTCGGGGATGTAGTTGGGCACCGGGGGGGTGGCGGTCTTGTCGGTTTTCGGTAGCGGCTCACTCATGGCAGTATTCCATTCGGTTGCGGGGTCGCATCGTCGCGCTGATCGTGCGGAGCCAGCGAGCACCGTTGCGTGCCTGGTCCGGACATCGGCCCATGCCAGCGAAGTGCGTTGTTTATGCGGTTTTCGGCGTAGAAAAGCAAGGCTTTTTACTGGGGTGCGTCAGGGGTTAGATCCGCTCGCAGCTGCCGCCGGCGCAGGCCACGGTGGCGGCGACGACGGTGTTATCCTGTTTCTCGATAAGCTGGGTGTAGTCAACGGCCTCGTGGGTGCGGGTCAGATCTTCCCACAGCTTGCAGTTGTGAACGCGTTTCAGGCAGCGTGTCATCTTGATCGCGTCGTGGCTGAAGTAGTTCTCGGCGAACTTGTGTGCGCGCCGCACCCAGTCGCGCTTCTCGTTGCGTACGGCCTCAATGGCCTCGTAGACGCGCTTGGGGTAGATCTTCGGGGTGGGGGTCTCCAGGTCTTCGCCCCGACCCAGGGCGTGGTCGCAGGCCGCCCAGAGGTTGTCATCAAAGGCGTGCAATCCGTCCACGATCAGGCCGGAGGACATGATGGCGCCGACCCCGTACGTTTCTACGATCTCTTCCGCGGAGAGCACTTCACAGAAGGGGGCTTGCGGGTAGTCGAGATCGCCGCCGTCGGAGAGCAGCGAGATGCCGGCGAAGACGTGACGGTTGCTGTATATGAACTGCTCGACCTGCTCCCACTCGGAGTCCTTGACGGAGATTGTATTCGAGACGTTGTGGCTGAGCCACGGTTGGGCGCACAGCTCAGGGCGTTTGCCGGCGTCAATCCAGTTCTCCTTGGTGAGCGCCACCATCTTGAGGAGGTCCACGGCGGTTACATCCTGCTTGGTCAGGGCGTGCGGCTTGGCTTGGATGCAAAAGTTCAGCACCACATCTGTGCCGTTGGGGTTCCAGACGGATTTCTCCACTGCCAGCGGGTTCTGCGCCCGGAAGAAATCTACGAGGAGTTCGTCTTCGTTGGCCTGGGCGCGGCGGAAGTAACGCCGCGAGT
>CAYSHQ010000152.1:0-295 GCA_964430835.1 uncultured Lentisphaerales bacterium | reverse complement strand
GTGGATGCCCGAACTGGTGCCGAGGATGCAGCTGGTGGTGCCGGCGGGCTTGACACAGGTAGCGCGGGCAGCGGGGCCCAGACCGATGCGTGCGGCGACGCGGGCGTTGACCTCCAGGATCAGCGCGGCCATCTGGCGCTGCAGTTCCGGGTTAAAGGCGATGGACGGGTGTTCCATCATACCGGTCATGGAGATGCCGAGCAGCGCCTCGCGGCGGGCAATGCGCGTGCTGGTTTCGCCGAGGTAGGGGAAGTCGGTGTAGTCTGCCTGTAGGGTGCCGAGAATGGCCGCCGCC
>CAYSHQ010000151.1:0-5863 GCA_964430835.1 uncultured Lentisphaerales bacterium | reverse complement strand
CAGCGTCACGATGAACGGAGGGAGGCGCAGCCCCGTGACCAGCGCGCCGATCAGCAACCCCACCAGGCTCGCCACCCCGATGGCAGCCAGCGCAGGGAGCGTGCCCGACGCGCCGTGACAGAGGTTCAGGACCAGCGCCAGCGCCATGGTGCTCAGCGCCAGGTTGGACCCCACCGACAGGTCAATCCCCCCAGAGATAATGATCAGCGTCATCCCCAGCGCCGCTATGCCGATCACGGCCGTCTGGCGGAGCATCAGCTCCAGGTTGCCGGCCGTGGCAAACGACGCGCCCCCCGGCCGCACCCCCACCAGCAGACTGAAGAGCAGGAAGACCAAGACCAGCCCGATCACCGGCCCGACAAACCCCGGCAAACCGCCCTGCGCGCTGCGCACCTTCCGCAAACCCTGTATCCACTGCCACATATACTGCTTCCTCGCTTCGTCCCTCGGCCACACTGAGTCGCTTACCCGTAGTCTCTACACGTAGAGCCTATCCGAAAACCCAGCCTCGCACCTTTCCCTGCGGACGCCCCGCAGGCTCGTCCTTGCCCGTCCTACGGCATTTGCGGTGGTAGCGGGGCCGCCGGACCCGCCGCAAGCGCGAAGAAAGGTTTTCGGATGGGCGCTTCGTCATGCCGGGGGCGGGCGGTCGGTTCAGGGTGCCGGGGTGCCGCGCACCTGCTGCAGCAGCCAGTCGTAGAGCTCCGCCGTGTGGTAGGCGGGGGTCCAACAGTTATGATCGGCCTCCGGGTATTCGGTATAGCGGACACGCCCGCCGATCTGCTGCAGCGCCTCGACCATCGTGCGGCTCTTCTCCTTCGGCACGAGGTCGTCCCGGGCGCCCTGGAAGGCCCAGATCGGCACCTCCTTGAACCGCGCCACCGTCTCCGGGTCGCCGCCGCCGCAGAGCGGCACAATGGCCGCGAACCGTTCCGGATATGCGGCGGCCATCTCCCAGCAGCCATAGCCGCCCATGCTCAGGCCGGTCAGGTAGATGCGGCTCTCATCCACCGGATACCGGGCAATCAGCGTGCTGACCAGCTCATCAATCGCACGGGGGACCCACCAGGTCTCCACCGGACAGACGGGGGCAATGGCCAGGAACGTGTCGGGCCTGTAGTGGTTGGCCAGGCACACCCCCTCGTAGGTGGCCAACTCCGCGGGCGGCACACCCCGCTGGCCGGCTCCGTGCAGGAAGATCAGCGTGGGCCATTTGCGTCCGGCATTCAGGCGCAAGCTGGGCGGAAACTCGACCCAATACGGCAGCGGCGCCGCGGTCACGGCGTGCGAGGCCAGCGGCTGCTCTTCCGGGGACGGCACAGACGGGGTGACGGATCCGCACTTGGTTTGGCAACTCATAGCTTTCTCTCCCTCCCGCGACAGATGCCCTCATGCTATATAGGGAGGCGAAGGGGTACAAGCGCTTTCGGAAATCCTCCTTCGTGACACACGGTTTCCCGATGGCCTGTCCGGGCGCATACATGTCCAGACACGCGCGGATCGTCTTTGCCTGGTCGGGTGGTGTGTCCGCGGTCCAATAAGTCATCAGCGTCGCCTTTTGAGCTTCGGTCAGGAGATCCGAGCAGTTGATGAACCTTTCGGCATTGAGGCAACGCTCGACCAGTCCGTCGGACGCTTGGATGCCAGCCCGGCGGCAATGCTCAACAAGCTGCCCCCCCTCGAAATCGGAGGCACCCGACTCAGTCGGCACCGGAGCGCTGTTCGAGCAGCTTCCGTTCAGGAGCCCACGGACGGTGGCGGCGTAAACCGGGGCATCGACGTGATCCTCCAGGCACCGAAGGAGCTCCTGCCTGACGGGATCTTGCGCAAGCTGGAGTGCTCGCTGCACCTCTTCCGCCGAAAGCGCCGCTCCCATCTTGATCAGCGCGGCCGCGGAGACGGCATCGCCTTGTGCGAGTCGTTGACGCAGCACGGCGACCCATGCCGGCACCGGCACCGCCGGCAGAAGGCGCTCGTTGAACGTCCCGCCCCGGGCGAGGTAGCGCTCCACGGCTTGAACCCGCGCCGCGGCCCTTGGCGTCGTCGGTAGCCATCATCGTCGTCCTCCGGATGTCAGGATTCGAAAACCGCAACCGTTTACCCGCTACCCTGGATTCATTGGATCCGACAGCCATAACCGCTCTTAACCGAATTAAGTACTCACTCCCTGCGCCTATCCGATCCCATCCCGGCACTTGCCCAGCATTGGTCTTCCATCTCAAGCGAACCGAGTGGCCCCGTTCAGGGCGTGACGCGGCGGATGCTCTTGATGGTGACCGCCTCGACCGGAACATCCTTGATTCCGGCCACGCTTTCAGTCGGGACCTTGGCGATGGCATCGACGACATCAAGCCCCTCAAGCACCTTGCCGAAAACGCAGTAGCCAAATTCCGCATCGCGCTCGCCGCGATGGTCGAGGAATTTGTTGTCCGCCTGGTTGATGAAAAACTGGCTCCCGGCGCTGTCGACAGCCACGGTGCGGGCCATCGCGAGCGTCCCACGCTTGTTCGGAACGTCGGACCTCGCCTCGTTCTTGACCGCCGGATGCGTGGGACTCTTCTGCTGCATGTCCGGGCCAAGCCCGCCGCCCTGGATCATGAACTTGTCGATCACGCGATGGAACACGAGTCCGTCGTAGAACTCCTCGTCCACATAGGTCAGGAAGTTCGCGACCGTTGCAGGTGCCTTGTCCGGCCACAACTCCACGCTGATCGTGCCCATGCTGGTCTCGATCGTGACCGCGCACGGGCCCGTTTCCATCGTGTTCGCCGTTCCCTGCGGCAGGACAGAAAACGTCCTGACCAGCCCGATTCCAATGCTCACCCTGCCGAACAGCGCCATCAGGTCGATGGTCGCCTGATTCATGACCCCCCTGAGCCTGTCACCGTTCCGCAAGGCCAGAGCGGCCGACCCGTGGTCGTCGGTCATGGTCACGCTCAGGACATGCCGCAAGGGAATGTCCAGCCGGGCGTAGACGGTCTGCAGCGGCACCGACTCGATCGTCGGCACGCCCATGACGCGCGACCCGTCCGCCAGACTGAACGCAAAGCGGACCGGTTCCGGTGCTGAATTCGTCGCCGCAGGGGTGGCGGCCCACACCCATCCGCTCATCGCCACCCAGACTGCCATCCACGTCCCGACCTTCATCTCCTGCCTCCTTCCGACACCCGCCACGCGACACGCGCCCCGCCTCACGTCGCCTCCATCATGATCCGGTGCTCATCGGTCCCGGCCGCCTCCTGCGGGGCGCCAAGGCGCCCCTTGCGCATGACCGCGATCCGGTCACAGACCCCCAGCAGCTCCGGCAGGTAGCTGCTGACCATCAGAACGGCTTTGCCGGCCGACGCCAGCGCGTCAATATGGGCGTAGATCTGGGCCTTGGCCCCCACGTCAATGCCGCGGGTCGGCTCGTCCAGCAGCAGGACATCCACATCATGGTGGAGCAAGCGCGCCAGCGCGACCTTCTGCTGGTTGCCGCCGGAGAGCGCGCCGATTGGCTGCCACGGCGATTGGCAGCGGATGGAGAGCCGCGCCACCCAGTCCGCCGTATCGGCCGCCAGCCGCGCGGGCGACACCCACCACGGTAGGCTGGTCAGCGCCAGGTTATCGGCCACGCTGCGGCTCAGGGCCAGCCCCTCGCTCTTGCGGTCTTCGCTGACCATCCCCATCCCCTGCGCCCAGCGTTGCGCCGGTGTGGCAGCGCCCGTGTAAGCCCCCAGGCGCACGCGGCCGCTGTGCACCGGGTCGAGCCCGAAGAGCGCGCGCAAGAGCTCTGTGCGCCCGGCGCCCACCAGCCCGGCGATTCCCAGCACCTCGCCGCGATGCAGCGTAAACGAGGCCTCCTGCAAGCGGGAGTTTGCCGGGCCTGCCAGCGCCTGCACCTCCAGGATGGGCGCGCCGCGCGGATGATGGCGCCGGGGGTAGAGCTCCTGCAAGTCACGCCCCACCATCTGGGCCACAATCTGCGCGGCAGTGACCTCAGCCGTGCGGCCGCTCCCCACGGTCTGGCCATCGCGCAGCACCGTATAGCGGTCGGAGATAGCCTGCACCTCTTCCATCACATGCGAGATGTAGATGATCGCATGCCCCTGGGCGCGCAGCCGCCGCACCAGCGCAAAGAGCTGCTGGATGTCGGCGCTGGTGAGGCTGCTGGTGGGCTCATCCAGCACCAGCACGCGGCAACCGATCGCCACGGCCCGCCCGATCTCGACCAGTTGCCTTTCTGCAATGGGGAGCTGGGCCACCGGGATTTCCAGCGGAATATCCGGCCGCCCTAACTGACGCAGCGCCTCCGCCGCCATCTGCCGGGCGCGCGGGCGATCCAGCAGGCCACCGCGCAGCGGCTCCATGCCCAGCAGGATGTTCGCCTCGACCGTGAGATGCGGTGCCAGCGAGAGCTCCTGGTAGATCATGGCCACGCCCTGGTGCCGGGCCGCCTGCGGCGTGCGCGGTGCAAACGGCTCGCCATCCAGCCAGAGCTGCCCGGCCTCCGGCCGATGCACGCCGGCCAGCACCTTCATCAGCGTGCTCTTGCCGGCGCCGTTCTCCCCCACCAGCGCCAGCACCTCGCCGGCATGGACCTCCAGGTCCACGCCCGCCAGCGCCACGGTGGCGCCAAAGCGCTTGTGTACGCCGGCCATGCGCAGGCGTGGCACCGCTGTCCGCGCGTCGGTCATCGCCCCAGCAGCGTCTTGATCTCGGGCGTGTCGAGATTAGCTGCAGTAACGAGCTGGCAGCCGGTATCCACCACACCTGCCACAGGTTTCCCCTGCAAATGTGCCACCAGCGTCTGCACGGCCACCAGTCCCATGCGGGTGGGGTCCTGCGCCACCAGCGCGCGGATCTCCCCGGCCTGCAGGGCCGCCAGTAAGTTGGGCGAGGTGTCAAAGCCGACAAACGCCACCTTCCCTGCCAGCCCGTTATCGCGCAGAACATTCAGCATCCCCTGCGTGGTGGACTCGTTCGGGCAGAAGACGCCGTCAGCCTGGCGCAGCTTATCCAGCAGATTCTCGGCGTTCTTCTGCGCTTCGCCCACGGTGGCGCCACCGTAGCGCTCCTTCTCCAGGATCTGGATCTCCGGGCACTTGGCCATCGCCTCCATGAACCCCTGCTCGCGCTCCTCGGTGCTGGCGGAGCCGACCGCGTAGCGCAGTAGCACCACCTTCCCCTTGCCGCCCAGCAGGCGCGCCAGTTCCTCCCCGCCCAGGCGGCCGGCCTTGCGGTTATCCGTGGCTACAAAGCTGACAAAGTCCCGCCCCGCCTCCCCCTTGAGCGAGGAGTCAAAGATCACCACCGGGATCTTCTGCGCGGCCGCCGCGCGCACCGGTGCGGCCAGGGCCGTCGCATCCAGCGGTGCCAGGACCATGCCCGCGACCTGCTCGGCCGTGAACTGCTCCACCAGCCCGATCTGCTGGCCGCGATCGTCCTCCTTGAGCGGACCCTTCCAGACGATCTCCACGCCCAGTTCGGCACCGGCCTGTTTAGCGCCGCGCTCCACCGAACGCCAGAAGACGTGCGTCGTCCCCTTGGGAATCACGGCAATGCGCAGCTTGGCCGGCGCCCCGCCCGGCGCCGTCCCGGCCTCCGGCCCCTTGCCACACCCCACCAGCAAGCACAACCCGACACCTGCCATCAAATAGCCTGTTCTGCGCATCATAAGACCCTCCCCTTCGTAACCCTTCCGACCGATCAACCACCACGCGCCCCGCGCGTCGATCACCAGAAAATACCATAACCAAGACCGGCAGGGGAAGGTGCGAGAGGCCGGTCGAAACCTGTCGGCACCGGTCGAGCCCGCCGGAGCCCATGATTGCCCTTTTCATCTAACGACGTTTTGCTTTGTGTTAAAGGCGACGAGCCGTCT
>CAYSHQ010000150.1:0-5868 GCA_964430835.1 uncultured Lentisphaerales bacterium | reverse complement strand
GCGGGGGGTCTCCCAGACGCGCACGCGCACCAGCCGCACCCCCCGGCGCAGCGGAAAACGCGCATCCCGCTTACGAGACTGCTTGCTCAACTGGCCGCGGATATAGTTGAACAGGGTGCGTGCCACCACCTCCGTGGTCGGATCCTCATCGGGAAAGCCGATCACGCGCTCGCCATACGCCTGCTTGAGCGTGGTAAACATCGGATCGCGGGTGTTCAGGCAGAGCGCATGATCAAAGGACTCCATGATCTCCTGCGTCATCTCCTTGATGACCGTGAAGTCACAGACCATGTCACGCGCATCCAGCCGGTTGGCCTCCAGCACCACTTCAATGCGCCGGGAATGCCCGTGCGGCGAGCGACACTTGGAGGGGTGCTTCGACAACTGATGACCGCTCTCGACCTCAAAAACCTTGCAAATACGATAGGGCATGGCCCATTCCTTTCCTTATACTCCCGAGCGCGCGCCGAACAGCTCGACCTGTAACCGGCGGCAGTAGCGGAACCCGTACTCCTTGCACACGTCCACCAGCCAGGCATCTCGTGCGCGCAACAACGCGCGGTCGTTCCCTTCCGGCATCAACAGCACGCGTTCCGGCGGCACCGGACGCGCCAGGCCATCCAGGATCGCGCGCACTTCCAGCACGTCGGCCGGTAACGATACCACAAACTTGAGCTGAAAGTCATACCGATCCACCCAGGCGGCTAACGTCGCGAAGTTGATCCGCAAATCCTCGTCCTCATCCGGCGCTGCGGAAGAACTGCGCAACTTGGGACTGAGGGATGCCAGGTGACAGGCCACGCCCTCCGGCGGCAGCGTGCCATTGGTCTCAATCGTCACATGCCGCCCCTCCTCCTGCAAGGCCGCGGCGAACTCCTGGACCCCCGGCACGCTCATGGGCTCGCCGCCGGTCAGCACCACAAAACGCGTGGGGAACGCGCACACCTGCCGCACCAGTTCCGGCAGCGCCACCGGCCGCCCGGCATCCGCCGCACGCGCATACGCGGTATCACACCAGACACACCGCAGATTGCACCCAGCCAGCCGCACAAAAACCGATGGCACACCGGTCAGCCGCCCTTCGCCCTGCAACGAATGAAACAGTTCCACCACCTGCATGCCTTGCTCCGCCATAACGCCCCCTCCCTTTCTCGCCACCGCCCGCACGCCGCGCAACCACCTGCGCTCATCCTCTCAGCCCACCGCACCGCCAGACGTCCCGCGCCGGACACGGCCGCGCGCCATCGCAACCAACCGCAATCATCCCAGGCAGTGTACTCAGGCGTGCGGGGCGGAAGCAAGATTTCTGATTGCCACCCGGACCACACACATGGGTGTGCTCTTCGAGGAACGCTTCCACTACTGGGCTGATCGCCTGGGGTATCTGACCTGGGGGGAATCCGCCAGCTGGGGGAATGACCCGAACGACATCCCTTCCGCGCGTCTCTTCCTGAGCGAGTGGCAGGAGATCGTGGTGCGGGATCGCAACCACCCCTCCATCATTGCCTGGACGCCGCTGAATGAGACCGTGACCTTCACGAACCCCAAGCAGCATCGCCGCTTTCATCGCGATCTCTATGCGCTGTGCAAGGATCTCGATCCCACGCGACCGGTCAATGATGCCAGCGGCTATTGCTACACGCAGCTCACGGACGTGGAGCAGGAACAGAACGGCATCTACAATTACGACCGCACCCCCAAGTTCAACATGCGGCGAATCGCCGGCATCTTCGGCAAAAACCCGCCGGCGTGAGGCCGCGGTGGGCAAGGCCGGATCCGCACCCGTTCCGTCGTCAGGCTGGGCGGGGCTGCCGGACCGGGGCGGGGCCGCCGGATCGGCCCGGGATAGCAATCCGACCTTGGCCCGGGGGCGCGTGTAACCAGAGGTCGCGCAACCTGAACCCTGAACCCTGCACCTGACACCTGACACCTGCCCCCTGCCCCCTGCCTGTCGGCTCACAGCGTGAGGCCGGCCACGGCAGCGCCGATCATGGGACCCTCTTCCACGGCGAGCAACTCGTAGTGGATGCCGCGCGGCTCCAGCAGGCCGCGCAGGTGCCCCTGCACCCGCGACGCGAACGATATGGCTGCGGTGCGGTGGTAGGTGGAGCCGTCCATGTTGATCGCCACCGGGTGCAGCGGATCGTGCCCGGCGCCGGTGCGAATTACGGCGGCGGCAATGTTCACGGCGGTTAGCAGCGCGGCGCGCAGGTAGACGGCCGAGCAGAGTTCCAGTGCGGTGCGACGATCGTCTTCCGTCAGCGGAAGCGCGGCAAAATGCTCGGGCGCTTGATACGGGTTGTGGCAAAAGTGATTGAGATCCCGCGCGCTGGGCGCCGGGGTCTGCAACAGGGCCTGCGCCGTGGCAGGTGTGAAGAGACCGGCGCGGGCTGCCTCTTGCAGCATGATCCCCGCCAGGCCACCCAGATAGGCGCCGGCGATCATCTTCTCAAACGTGTAGGCCCCGCAGTCAGCCGTGGTGGCATCGAATAACTGGTCGAAGCGACTGACCGGCAGCTGCGCAAAGCTGCCGGACTCGACGTTGATCGCCATAGCCCCGGACAGGTCGAGCCCCTGGCACTTGTGGATCTGGCGGTTACTCTCGATATAGGCGGTATTGGTGCCGGTGCCAAGAATGAACCCCACATAGCTGGCATAGTGGCGCGCCACGCCGACGCTCTTGCCGGCGAGGAGCGTGGCGACCGTGTCGTTAAGCACGGCCATGGGGCGGTCACAGCCGCGCCGGACCAACTGCTGGCGCAAGCTGGAACCGACCATGGTGCCCACGACTTCCGGTGCCTGGATCTGTTTGGTCCAGCGGAGCAGCCGGGCATCACAGTTGGGCGTAATCGCCGCCGGGTAGGAGAAGCAGAAGCCAACGGCCGCGGCCTGCGCAGCATGCGGAGCCAGGAGGTCGGCGAGTGTCTCGTAGAACGCGCTGGCGCTGATCTCGCCATGGGTGCCGGGCATGGGGCAGCGGGCGTAGTTCTCGATGTGGGGCTTGCCTTGCGCATCAAACCAGGCGGTAGCCACGCGCAGGTTGGTGCCGCCGGCATCGAGTACCGCCACGCGTGTGTCTACCGGTACGGGGCGCGTGATGGTAAGGTAGGCCGGGATCATGGGGAGCGCAGCGGGGTCGCCGTCCAGGCCGCGTGTCATGGCCTGGTCGAACTGGTGCAGAAGCGCCTCAGGCGCAATCTGCTCCACCTGGAATCCATTTTGGGCCAGGAATTGTGCCACTTTTTGCATGGTAGGTCTCCGGTACGGTTGCTCAGGTGCGGCGCATTTCATCGGCGCGGACGATCTGTTCGCGCCCGAGGGTGTTGCGCAGACGGTCCACAGTGCGGCAGAGTTTCTCGTCGCGCTCGCGACGATCAGCCGGGTCCGCAAAGAGGCTCATTTGCTCCTGCCGCTCAGCGGCGAGCCCGCTGACGCCGAAGCCGATCAGGCGCACGGGCTGAATCAGAGGTTCCGCGGCCAAGAGCTCCAAGGCCATGCGCCGCAAGGTGAAGTCATCGCAAACTGCGGTCGGCAGGGCGCGCTGGCGGGTCAGGGTCTGGAAGTCGGACCAGCGCAACTTGAGGCGCGCCACGCCGGCATATTTGCCGGCCTCGCGCAGTCGATGGCCGACGTCATCGACCAGATCGCGCAGCGTGGCGCGCAAGATTTCCGGGTCGCGGCAGTCCACCGGGAAGGTGTGTTCGCGGGAGATGCTCTTCTCTTCAAACTCGGTCTCCACGCTGCGTTCATCCTCACCAAAGGAGAGGCGCAGCAGGTGGCCGGCGGCATGGTGGCCGATGACGGCAGCCAGGGCGGCTTCGGAGGTGCGCTGGATATCGCCAATGGTGCGGTAGCCGTGGCGTTCCAGCAGTTCGCAGGTCACCTTCCCCACGCCCCAGAGGCGGTTGACCTTCAGCGGGTCCAGGAAGGCCAGCACCGCGGCACGCTCGCGCGGAACAACGGTCAGGCCGTCAGGCTTGCGAATCTCGCCGGCGAGTTTGGCGAGGAACTTGTTGCCGGCCACGCCGGCCGAGGCGGTCAGGCCAGTCTCCTCCCGGATGGTGGCGCGGATGGTGGCAGCGATGGCTTGCGGTTCGCCGAAGAGACGGCGGGAGCCGGTGACATCGAGGAAGGCTTCGTCAATCGAGACGGCTTCCACCAGCGGCGTAAACCGTTCAAAGATCGTAAATACCTGGCGCGAAACGGCGTCGTAGCGCGCCATGTTCGGTGGCCGGAAGATCCCCTGCGGGCAGCGCCGATAGGCTTCGCGCGATGGCATGGCGGAGCGTACGCCAAAGGCCCGAGCCTCGTAGGAGCAGGTCGAGACCACACCGCGCTGATCCGGGGGGGAGCCGACGATCACCGGCTTACCGCGCAGTTCAGGGTGGTCGTGCTGCTCCACGGCCGCAAAGAACGCATCCATGTCGATATGCAGAATGTCGCGGGCGTTGGACATGGTGGTAGGCGCGGGCGACGACCGCTACGTGCGGCACGCCGCCCGCGGCAGGTGGGCAGGGCCTAGCGTTCCATGCGCCGACGCATCTGCCGTGTGACCGTCTCGGGTTCCGGTGTGACGACCACTACGCCCTCATTGGGCGGGGTGCGCTGCTGCCACCAGAGCTGCACAATGGCCAGAATGGTGCTGATCGTCCAGTACAGGGAGAGCGCAGCGGGCATGCTGTAGAAGAAGAAGAGCATCATCAACGGCATCATCCAGGTCATCATCTTCTGCTGCATGGGATCACCCATGGCCGGTGTAAGTTTGCTCTGGATAATGGTGACGGCGGCCATGACGATCGGCAGGATATTCAGCACGTATTGCGGTGCGAAGGGGATCATGCCGGCAAAGAGGTTTTCCGGTTCGCTGAGATCCGTGACCCAGAGGAAGGGGGCGAAGCGCAACTCCACGGCGCTGCGCAGTACGGTGTAGAGCGCGATAAAGACGGGGATCTGCACCAGCATGGGGAGGCAGCTGGAGAACGGATTCACCTTGTTCTCCTTGTACACGCGCCAGATCTCGTGCTGCAGCTTGTGCGGGTCGTCCTTGAACTGCTCCTGGATCGCCTTGATCTTGGGCTGCACATCGCGCATACGCTTGGCGCTCTCGGTGCTCTTGTGGGTGAGCGGCCAGAAGATGATGCGCACCAGCAGCGTCAGCAGGATGATCGCCACGCCGTAGTTGGGGATGCAACGATAGAAGAAGTTCAGCAGCGGCACCAGCGGCTTACAGAACCAGGCGAAAAAGCCGAACTCCATGATTTCGTCCCGGCGCTGCCCCAGCTCTTGCAGATAGGAGAGCTTCTTGGGGCCGATGTAGAGTTCATACCGGCGCTCCAGCGCCTGCCCTTGCGTCAGCAGGGCTCCGGGGAAGGCGACGGCCACCTGGATATTAGAGAGCGCGAAGGGGGTGGCCTGCGGATCACGGGTGGCCTCGATGCGCAGGGCGCTGTTGGTGCAGTCAGGCGCGAACGTCTGGACGAAAAAGCGCGACTTGAGCGCCACCCAATGCTGGGCCCCGGTCACGATCTGCTGGGTCGTCTCGGCCAAGGGGCGGCCGGAGTCACAACCAAAAGAGCTGACACCAAAGGCTGCGGGCAGCTCTCCGCTCCAATGGCGCACGTTCTCCTCAGGGCCGATGGCAAAGGTGTCGGCGGAGAGTTCGTCATTCTTGGAGTGGCCGCGATACATGGTGCCCAGGGTAAGCCAATGGGGGTCAATCTTGAGGGGCAGCTCGGCCGTGTTGACCAAGCGGTCCGTGACCTGCACCTGGTGATGGGGACGCAGGGCGATCGTGCGCTCCACGCGCAGGCCGTGGGGGGTGACAAAGCTCAGCACCAGGGAGCCATTGGTGCCGGACGTCATGCTGTA
>CAYSHQ010000149.1:0-5881 GCA_964430835.1 uncultured Lentisphaerales bacterium | reverse complement strand
TCGATAAAGCGGGTGGTTCAAGTGAAACCGTTCAAGATGGCGAGTAAGGAGGCGTTAACGTGTAAGCTGGGCCCATTCCCCACACGTACACCCTTGCCTCAGGAGCCTTGCGCCCATGGAGTTCCGTCGGGCTGGATGCGTGGGAATCGCAGGTGGAAGGTCGTCCCCTTGCCCGTGGCGGTCTTCACCTGGACGGTGCCTTGGTGGGCGGTCATGATGGTTTTTACGATGGGCAGTCCCAGGCCGATGCCGCGGGCTTTGCCAGAAGTGGCGAAGGGTTCAAAGAGGCGTGCACGCACGTCTTTTGGAATGCCGGGGCCGTTGTCGGTGACGGAAAGGAGCACCCATTCCGGGTCTGCGCTCGTCCGGATGCGGATACGGCCTTTTCCGGCTGTAAGCATCTCCGCGGCGTTGTTGATCAGGTTTTGCAGGACGCGTAGAACTTTTTGCGTATCGGCGCTGATCCATGCCTCCAAAGGGGTGATTTCCAAGGCTACGCCCGCACGGTCGAGCTGACCCTGGGTGTGCTGTTGGAATCGTTCCAGGATCTGGCTGATATTGGTCGGCGTACATTCCATGCGCACCACGCCGCGGGCAAAGTCGAGGATTTCGTCAGCCATGTCATTCATGCGCTTGACCTGGTCCTCGATGAGCCTGCTTGCATTGAGCACGCCGGGATCGCCGCTTTGGCTGCGCAGTATGCCAGCCGTGATGCGCACCACGGCCAGGGGGTCGCGGAAATCGTGCAGGATGGTGTTGAGTGAGGCGCCCACAGCGGATATGCGTGCGCGTTGAATCAATTCTTGGACATAGTGATTGTTGCTGGCCCGGATGCCGTTGAGGATGTGGTGCAGAAACTGCATCATGCCGGTACCGGGCATGGACTGCACGGCGTGGAGGAACGGTTCGCGCGGGATGCGTGCCAGCGTGGATGCTACGGCGGTTACGGCGGAAGCACTGCGCACGCTCGCATCCAGCACGCCGTATTCGCCAAAGAATCCGCCGGCTTCCACACGGGTCAGCAGATAGGGTGGATCGGCGGTCATGGATTTTAGGATTCGTACACTGCCTTCCAGGACCAGATAGAGGCAATCGGAGGGGGCGCCTTCGTGGAAGAGGACGGTGTCGGCGGGGATGCGCGAAATTGAGGCGGCCTCCACCAGCGTGGGTGCAGCTTCCGGTGGAAGCAGGGTGAAGAACGGGTGCTGCCGGAATTGATCGTCGGAATAATGGGACACAGCCATGGTGTTGGTCCTATATTCAGCTCGTTTCGACAAAGGGACGTTCATCTGGAGGCGGCACGGCCTCGTGCTTGACCAGCATCATCCATGGCGTAGCCTGGTGTTGTCAAGACTGGTTCACGTTCTCCGGCATGGAAGGACTGGTTTGGGTAAGGGCGGTTGCTGCGCGTTGAGGCGGCGGATTCAAGATAATCACCAAGAGGCCAATCGTGACAGCCAGTGCGACAAAGACGGCGTCAGCGGTCAGGTTGGCCTGCGTACAGAGCCATACGAAGCCTGCCCCGAGCAACATGGCGAGGTAGTCGACGAAGTTCTGTGAGGCGATGGTTTTGCCGAGGCGGGTCTGGTCACTCTCATGCTGGAGCGAGGCATTCAGGGGGATCAGGAAGAGCCCGGCGGCAATCCCCGTAAGGATCAATAGCCCCTGGATGGTCCAGCGTCCGCCGGTCGCGCCGAGCATGCCTAGTCCGAAGGTGAAGAGCGCCATTAACCACCCGTAGGGGCGGGTGGCGCGCAGGTCGCCGGTACGGTGGAACTGGCCGGCGGCCACACTCCCCAGAATGATGCCGAGGGCGAGCCAGACCTTGAGCAGTGCGAGTTGCGCGTTGGAGGGGGCTTCGCCGTTGATCTGTTTCAGGACTTCCATTCCCCAGCTCTGCAGATTGGTCCGCAGCGAGGCCCCGAGGAACCAGAAGAGCCCACAACCGAGCATAATACGCCCCAGGCGCGCGTGGCGCAGCAGGGCCTGAAGATTGCCGCCAAATTCAGTGAAGCTGGACCGAAGGCGCGCCTGCGGGTTGCACCCTGTGCGTGTCATGAGCGCGTTGAACAACAGGGAAAGGCCGTAGGTTGCGGCCACGAGCAGGTAGCCGACGGTTTGGGGCTGGTGGTCCATCAGAATCCCGCCGGCCAGCAACCCGCCGAGGATCGCCAGCAGGGTTAGCATTTCGACGGTACCATTGGCCTTGACCAAACGGTCTGCGGGGACGATTTCTGGCAGGATGCCATACTTGGCGGGGGAATAGCAGCAAGCGCCGATGCCGACGATCAGATAGCTTAGGCCATGGATGTTTTGATGCAGCAGCAGGCCGATCACGCCGATGCTGGTGCCGCAGAGTTTGATCAGGTTGCCGCCGGTGAGCCAGGTGGTTTTAGGGTGGCGGTCGTTCAGGAAGCCGGCCAGCGGTGCCAGCAGCACGAACGGCAGGAAGAAGAGCGCACTGTAGATGGCGTTGGCGTTGCTGACCGCCTGCTCCGTGATCTTTCCGTCGGCCCGGGCCGCAGTCAGCGCGCTGAGGATGATCATGATCAGCAGGTTGTCGCCAAAGGCACTGAGAAACTGGCTGGCCAGCAGTAGCTGGTAGTTGCGGCCGGGTTTGCGCATGTTCATCCCTTTGGTGGCGTACACGCGTTTCGTTTATCAGATGTGCTTCTTGTTCTTGCCTACGCGGGCATAGCGCGGTGGCAGGTGTTTGGCGGGGGAACGGCTATGCCCAGGTACGGTTACGCCGGGTTGTTCGGGGCGGATCCGTTCTTGGAATCGCAGACGGATGGGGGCGCCTTCCAGGCCGAAGCGTTCGCGCAAGGAGCGCAGGAGGTAGTCCTGGTACGGCTTGGTAATTCTTTTTGGGTCGTTGACGAAGATCCGGATGGCGATCGGTGACACACCGATCTGGGTGCCGTAGTAGAGTTTGAACCGTTTGCCGCCAATCATGGGGGCGGCGACGCGTTCCGTGGCATCGGCCAGTGTGCGGTTGAGCAGGCCGGTGGGGAGCTGGGTGCGCGTTTGCGCGGCGACATGGTCAATCATCTCAATGCTCTTGCGCATGTTATAGCCCGTTTTGGCGGAGAGAAAGACCACTGGGCAGTGTTTCAGGAAGGGGAGCATGGCACGCAGGGCTGGCTCGGCCTTAGTCTGGGTGATCTCCTTCTCTTGGGCTAGATCCCATTTGTTCACGACCAGCACGCACCCTTTTTCGTGTTCCTGGATCAGGGCCGCGATGTGCTTGTCCTGGACGGTCGGGCCAATCTCGGAATCCATTACCAATACCACCACGTCGGCTTCGGCTACGCTGCGTTCGGCCCGGAAGTGGCTGAACCGTTCCACGGCGTTGTCAATCTTGTGCACATGCCGCATGCCGGCCGTATCGATCAGCACATAATGCCGGGCCTGGTCGCCGCGGCCGATGCTGAACGGCACGGAGATACTGTCGCGTGTGGTGCCTGGCACGTCTGAGACAATCACGCGTTCGCTCTTCAGCAGACGGTTGATAAAGGACGATTTGCCCGCGTTGGGGCGCCCGACAATGGCAACTTTGAGCGGGTGCGCGATGGTTTCGTTGGTTGCCGCAGGAAGGTGTGGCAGGACCTGCTCCATCAAGTCGCCGAAACCTCGGTCGTGCAGCGCGGCTACGGGGAAGAGCGGCAGGTTCAGCGTGGCAAAGTCGTCCACGTTCTCCTCGTGGCGGGGTTCGTCGCACTTGTTGACGGCCACGACGCACGGCACGCCGCTGCGTCGGACCATGGCGGCCACGGCTTCGTCCACCGGGGTGCGGCCGGCGATGACATCCACGACCAGAATGACCACGGCCGCATCTGCCAGCGCGGCATCTACCTGGGCACGCATGCCGGCCGTGATGGCATCACGGGCATGGGCCCCGTCCAACAGGTTGACGCCGCCGGTGTCTACGAGCTCAAAGCGTGCGCCGTCCCAGAGTACTTCAACCATGAGGCGGTCGCGGGTGACACCCGCTTCGTCATGCACGATGGCAAGGCGTTTTCCGGCGATGCGGTTGAAGACGGCAGACTTCCCCACATTGGGTCGTCCGATAATTGCCACTACACGGCGTTTGCCGGTTGGTGCAGCCGGGATGTCGGCGTCGTAGGCCAGATCAGCGCTGTCGAGCGGGTCGATGTCGGTAGAGTCATTCATGTTGAGTGGCGCTAGTGTAGCGGATTCGCAGCGCCGGGCAAAGCGGCAAAGCAAGGCGCCGGACATTTGGTGCGATCCCAGCCGGGGGCGCATACGGGCTCAGGCGCCAGGGTTCAGGGTTCGGGGTTCAGGTGGATGCGCCCCCATAACCCGCATGATGCGCTGGCATTTGACATCTGCCCAGCCATTTGATACTGCTTTGGTCTTCGGCTAACGGGTCGCTGGCTGGTCAAATAACGGGTCGGCTGGCTGGTCGGATAGCACGCAAATGCGCACCGCAGCTGCGCGTAACCAGGAGACTGTTGACGATGCAAATCAAGCAAGTCGTGATGGTGGGCAAACGGCAGGTGGAATTGCAGACCGCGGCGTTGGATGAGAAGCTTGGCGCGGATGAATTTCTGGTCAGGACGGAGCGCTCTTTTATCAGTGCGGGGACTGAGTTGGCGATCTACACGGCGAAAGAAGAGTCGGCGCTGCAAAAGGGTTCGTGGTGTGCCTATCCGTGGCGTGCGGGGTACGCCAATGTAGGCGTCGTCGAGGCTGTCGGTACTGCCGTGACACGCGTGGCTAGCGGACAGCGGATCTTCAGCCTCGGGGCCCATGTTTCACATTTCAAGGGGAGCCAGGATACGCTGGTCGTGGCGGTGCCTGATGGTATGGACCCGGGGGTGGCAGCCGCCTCACGCCTGGCCGGCGTAGCGACGGCCGCGATGGTCATGGCCGACCGTTCCCTGTATCAGCCCGTGGTGCTTGTCTTCGGTCTCGGGATGGTCGGTAATCTGGCAGCTCAGGCGTTTCGGACGCTGGGCGCCAAAGTAGTCTGCGTTGATCCGCTGGCCGCGCGCCGCGCGTTGGCCGAACGTTGCGGCCTCTCGCGGACACTGGCCGGTGGAGAAACGGCGGGGATCAAGGCGGATCTCAAACGCTTGACCGGTGTGCAACAGGCAGATATCTGCATCGACGCCAGTGGGATCACCCCCGTGGTCCTCCAGGCGCTGTCCTTGGCGGCCGATCTCGGCCAGTTGATTCTGCTGGGATCGCCACGGGCCCCGTTAGAAGGTAACATTACGGCGGCCTTTAACGAGATTCACTGCCGGAATATTGCCGTACGCGGCGCCTTGGAGTGGTGTCTGCCCGCTTATCCGGTGACGTCCATTTGGGGGGGGAAGACCCCGGCCCTGCTGTCGCTCTGGGAAAAGCAGCGGATGATCTTCGATTGGATCGCCGATGGCCGGTTGGTCATCGAGCCGCTGCTCTCCCATCGTCTCTCACCAGACAGGGTCGGGGAGGCCTATGAAGGGTTGTTAACCACGCCCGAGACGTATACAGGTGTTGTGCTGCATTGGTCAGCGCGCGTGGAGCGCGAGTAGCTATTGATATGCGACAGGATGTTGTTGATATGATCCTGTGATAGAGCATCGAACGATGTTCCTTTCGGCAGGATCATGCGACAGCAGGGTGAGCAGGACCTTGCCGCCCACACTTCCGATCACGGAGTCCATTTCCACCACGCACATATCCGGCGCATCCGCTAGAAGTGCCTGAAAGTCGGCCAACTTGCGGACCGTGCGGCAACGGGTGTCGACCTTGTGTTCCACCGCTTTGCGGGTCCGCGGCTTCAGCTCGCAGACGCGCGGCATGTCACCATGCTTGGCGTGAAGCAACCCGCCAGCAAGGTAGGGGTGCGATTTTAGTTAGTGGGGAAGCG
>CAYSHQ010000148.1:2700-5884 GCA_964430835.1 uncultured Lentisphaerales bacterium | reverse complement strand
CGGGCCCTGGGCGTGATCCTCACCGGGATGGGGAGCGATGGCACCATTGGCCTGAAGTTGCTGAAGCGTCACGGCTGTTTTGTCATTGCCCAACACGAAGCGAGCTGCGTGGTCTACGGCATGCCGAAGGCGGCCGTAGAGGCCGGCGTGGTCGATGTAGTACTGCCCCTGGAAGCCATTGCCGGTCGGATCGCCACCACGGTCCGGGGTGGCTCGGCATGAGTGTTATGCCACTGAGCCGCGACGAGCTGAGCGCGTGGAGTAGCTTGATTCACGCGCTCTGCGGCATATTTCTGGACGAAACCAAGGGGTATCTCATTGAAACCCGCCTGGCCGGTCTGTTTCGTGAGACCGGGGCGGCCAGTTGGTCGGAATTGCTCTTCAAGATCCGCCACGATGGAGCAGGCACCCTGCGCACCCGCGTCATCAATGCCATTACCACCAACGAGACCTCCTTCTTCCGTGACGCCGCGCCTTTTGACCTGCTCCGGCACAAGCTGATCCCGGAGATCATTGACCGCCGTAACCGCGCCGGGATCAAGCCGGTGCCCATCCGCATCCTGAGTGCGGCCTGCTCCACCGGGCAGGAGATTTACAGCACGGCCATTGTTCTGAAGGAACTACTGGGCGATCTGCGCGGGTACGACATCCGCATCCTCGGGCTGGACATCTCGGATGCGGCCGTGGCCCAAGCCAGCTATGCGCATTTCAGCCGCCTCGAACTGGACCGCGGCATGCCGGCCGATAAGATCGCACGCTATTTCGAGCCCTCGGGCGAGCGCTGGAAGGTGCGCGACGAGATCCGCGCCATGGCCTCCTTCCGGCGCGCCAACCTACTGCAACCGCTCGCAGGGATAGCACCGCAGGATATCGTCTTCTGTCGCAACGTGGCGATCTATTTCACCGAGCCGGACAAGGCCCGCCTCTTCCAAAGCCTGGGTCAGGCCATGGCGCCGGAAGCGGCGCTGATCATCGGCTCCACCGAATCCATCACCGGCCTCTGTCCGCAATTCGAAGCCCGGCGATACCTGCGCACCGTCTTCTACCAGAAGAAAGCGGCATGAAGAGCGCTCGCCTACACCCAAAGGCGCCCCAGGCATACGGTTTCCTGGCCGTGCTCGGCGCAGCGCTCCTGATTCTGGGGGCCGGCTTCGCCCTCTCCTGGTGGACGCTGGAACGGACGGCTCGCCAGCAGCGCGAAGCGCTGCTGCTACAGACACAGCTCACAGCAGAGGCCATCGCCCCCGACAGCCTGCGGGCGCTCTCCGGCACCCGAGCGGACCGGGCAAGCCCTGTCTACCAGCGGCTCCAAGCTCAGTTCGCTACGCTTCTACGGCAGGACACCAAGTACCGCTCGCTCTGCCTGCTGGGACGCAAGGTGGACGGTCAGGTCTTCTTCTTTCTGAACACCGAGGGGGAAACCATCCCGCCGGCACAACCGGGAGACCCGTACGCACCGGTCACGCCGGAGCTGCTGGCGATTTTCGACAACCACAACCCGTTTGTCGAAGGGCCGCGCACCGTGCCAGGGGCCACCTTACTTTCTGCCTGGTTCCCCATTCAGGATCCGCAAACCGGCGAAGTGCTGGCCGTACTCGGCATGAATCGGGACGCCCGCGACTGGCACCAGCTGCGCGCCTGCGCCGTACTGCGCCCTGCACTCTTTGCGCTCGTCTTGCTGGCCCTGCTGGTGACTGGGGCCCTGCTGGTCGGCCGACGCGCCCGCTGCACCGCCCCGCCACGCTGGATGCAATTCATTGAGCCGGTTACGGTCAGTCTGCTGGGCCTCACCTTGACCCTTCTCACAGCCATACTGGTGCACAGTTATCAACGCCAAAACCGCGACAAGGCGTTTCAGCAGTTCGCTGCCAGCGAGACCGCTGCGATCGCCGAACGACTGCGCCTGTTGCACGAACGAGAACTGGAAGGGGTGGTGCACTTCATCGCGCAGAGCGATCCGCTCACACCTGCGACCTTCCGGCTTTTCACGGATACCATGCTCTGCGACCCAACCATCCAGCCGCTGGCCTGGATCCCGTCGGTCCCGAGCGCCGCAAAGGAACGCTGCGAGAGCGAAGCGCGGGCCCTTGGTCTGACGGGGTTCACCATCTGGCAAGAAGATCCCCGGGGCAGAAGAGTGCCCGCCGCAGGACGGCCGTGCTTCTATCCCGTTCTCTTGGCCGAACCGCTGGCGGGACGGGAAGCCCTCTTGGGCTATGATCTAGGCTCTGACCCCCGGATCCTGGGTGCTCTGGAAACCTGCCGGCAAACCGGCCTGATCACCGCCTCCGACCCGCTCGTGAATAACACGTACGCCGCGCAGACCCTGTACATGCTGGTCTTCCATCCCGTCCTGGACCGCCGGACGCCCGGGCACCTGCAGGGGTTCGCCATGGCCGCCCTGCAACTCACCCCCTTACTGCGCCATCAGAATGCCAGCGAACTGACCTATACCAAACTGGCGCTGATGCAGACCAACGCACAACTGCGGACGCTGGCAACCTCTGCCGAAAAACCGGCACTCCTGGCGCCACTGCAGCTCAAACGGCCGATCCTGGCCTTTGGCCAGAGCTTTCTGCTGACCGTGCAGGCCCGACCGGAATTCCTGCACCTCTACCCTCTGCATGGTCGGTGGCTGATCAGCATAACCGGCACCGCACTAACCCTTGCCCTGGTCATCCTGCTCGCCGTGCCCCTGCATCGCCGCGAGGAGTTGGAGCGCCTGGTAAACCAGCGCACCTCCGCCCTGCGCACCAGCGAAGCCGAACTTCGTGAACAGGAAGCCCAGCTACGCCTCCTGCTACAGAACATCGACGCCGGCATCATCATCATTGACGAGCAGACGCATCTGATCGAACGGATCAACCGCAAAGGGCTCGAGCTCATCGGCGGCACCGAACAGCAACTCCTCGGCCATCTCTGCCACAGCCTGATCTGCCCCGCCCAGCAAGGCAACTGCCCGATCACCGACGGCAAACAGGCCATTGACTCCGCGGAGCAGACCCTGGTAAGTGCATCCGGCCGCCAGATCCCCATCCTGAAATCCGTGAAACGCATCCAGATCGGCGGGCGCCTGAGTGAATCGATTGGAATCGTGGCCGGCTACTCGCTGAAGGACTTCGGCAACCTGAGCGGCGGCCGCAGCGTGGGGACGCAGCCGCATACCGGCTACGATGAGAGCGAC
>CAYSHQ010000148.1:1533-2690 GCA_964430835.1 uncultured Lentisphaerales bacterium | reverse complement strand
CATCACAGACCGCAAACAGATGGAGGAAGAGCTGCAGCAGATGAACCGTCAGCTCGACCGCGCCACGGCCCAAGCCAACTCCATGGCCGCCGAAGCCGAGATGGCCAGTGCCGCCAAGAGCGAGTTCCTTGCCAACATGAGCCACGAGATCCGCACCCCCATGAACGGCATCATCGGCATGACCAACATGATGCTGGACACGGCACTCACCGACGAACAGCAGCGCTTTGCCGAGATTACCCGGGAGAGCGCCCACACGCTCCTGCGCATCATCGACGACATCCTCGACATCTCCAAGATGGAGGCCGGTCGCCTCGAGCTGGAAACCGTGGACTTCAACCTGCAAACCATGCTGGAGAGCCTGATCGCCGCCATGGAGGAACGGGCCCACCGCAAAGGGCTGCAATTGCTCTGTCACGTGCACCCAGCCACGCCGCTCCTCCTGCGCGGCGACCCCGGCCGACTACGCCAAATCCTGACCAACCTCGTGGGCAACGCCATCAAGTTCACCAACCACGGTGAGGTCGCCATCCAGGTGTTCATGGCACCCGATACGCCGGACACCCAGGCGCAGGGCCAGCCAGCCACCGTCCTCCTGCGTTTCGCCGTCCGCGACACCGGCATCGGCATTCCGGCAGACAAGCTGGACATGCTCTTCCAGAAGTTCACCCAGGTGGATGCCTCCACCACCCGCCGCTATGGCGGCACCGGACTGGGGCTGGCGATTGTCCGCGACCTCTGCACCCTCATGGGCGGCGCAGTCGGCGTCCAGAGCACGGAAGCCAAAGGCTCAGAATTCTGGTTCACGGTCCGCCTGGGCCGGCAACTACCCGAGGCACCGGACAACCCGTCCCCGCCACCTCCCCGTCCCCGCCCAGCCAGCTCGGACCGGCATGCCGACACGGATCCTGCTGGCGGAGGATAACCCCACCAACCAGCAAATAGCGTTGGGCATACTCAGCAAGCTCGGCTTTGAAGCGGAATCGGTCGCCAATGGACGGGAAGCATTGACAGCACTGCAAACAAAGCCGTATGCTCTAGTCATCAAGGAAGATGACCATGAAAACACTAGTGGTGGAAGATGACTTTGCCAGCCGCGTGCTCCTGCAGGAGCGGCTGAAGAGCTACGGCCCCGTACATGTGGCAGTCAACGGCAA
>CAYSHQ010000148.1:0-1523 GCA_964430835.1 uncultured Lentisphaerales bacterium | reverse complement strand
AAGCCATTGAAGCCGTACGCTACGCCCTGGCCGCCCACGACCCCTACGACCTGATCTGCCTGGACATCATGATGCCTGAAATGAATGGCCAGGAAGCCTTGCGTCATATCCGGGATCTGGAGGCCGCCACTGGAAAACCGCCTGCGGAAGGTTCCAAAATCGTGATGACCTCCGCGCTGCGCGACATCAAGAATGTCAGCACGGCCTATTCCGGCCTGTGCGATGGCTATCTGGCCAAGCCGATCGAAAAAGACCGCCTGTACGCGGAGCTGCGCAAGCTGGGGCTGATCGCGACCTGAAGCGACGAAGACAGGAACGCGCTCATCGTGCCCTTGGCACCGTGCACGCGCTTGCGTCCGCCGCCAACCCGATACGCCCAGCAGCGTAGCCCACCCGCGCCGACCCCATGCCCGCACCTGGCACCACACGCCCCCATACCCGCACGACCGCGCCAGCCACCACCGCGCCGCGCGACACGATCTTCGTCGTGGATGACGATCCTTCGGTCCGCCGCAGTCTGGTGCGTCTGCTGCACGCCAGCGGCTACCAAGTCGAAGCCTTTGCCTCGGGCTTCGAGTTTCTGAACCGCCGGATTACCACCGCCATGGCGGGGACTACGCATGCCCCCCCAGCCGCAGCGGAGTGCCTCGTGCTCGACATCTGCATGCCGTCCATGAACGGCCTGTCGGTACAGGAGGAGCTGGCGCGCCGCGACGATTCCATCCCCATCGTCTTCATCACCGGCCATGGCGATGTCCCTACGAGCGTCCAGGCCATGAAAAATGGCGCGGTGGACTTTCTCACGAAGCCGTTCGACCAACAGGACCTGCACCACGCCATCGCCACAGCCATTACCCGCAATCAGTTGATGCAGCAGATACACCACCGGCAACGGGAGACGGCGCGCAAGCTGACACTCCTGACCGGCCGAGAACGCGAGGTGCTGGAACGCGTGGTCACCGGCGCGCCCAACAAGCAGATCGCCTTGACCTTGGGCATCCGCGAACCCACGGTTAAGGTGCATCGCGCCCGCGTCATGCAGAAACTGGGCGTCACCTCCGTGGCCGAACTGGTACGTCTGGTCGACAGCGTACCGACGCGATCGTAGTGAACGCGAAGAGGGGGGGGTCAGGGTTCAGGGTTCTTCAATCTCTTTGACCCGGCAGGCAGAACGTAAAACACGCCCCGCGATCGGGATTATGTTCCGCCCATATCCGCCCGCCATGCGCGGTGACAATCGAGCGGCAAATTGCCAACCCCATGCCAAGCCCGTCCGGCTTGGTCGTGGCGAAGGGTTCAAATAGGTGACTCTGCACTTCCCTGGCAATTCCCGGCCCACTGTCCCGCACCGCCACGCTGAGCTGTCCGGCGGCCTCCCACCCCGTGGCGACCACCACCTGTCGCAAGGGAGCCTCCGCCGCCGGCGCCGCCTGCATCGCCTGCCCGGCGTTCAGGAACAGATTGAGCAGAACCTGTTGAATCTGCGTCTTATCCCCATACACCGGCGGCAGCCCCTCGGCCAG
>CAYSHQ010000147.1:0-5893 GCA_964430835.1 uncultured Lentisphaerales bacterium | reverse complement strand
CATTGAAGAGCGCCTGCTGCACTGGATCGCGCTGATGGTCGGCATGAGTACCGCGCTGCTCTTCGGGTTCAACCGGGGCGTCTGGCTCTGGGCCTGTGTCTCCGAAATGCGTGTGCTAAATGCCTTCTCGTTTATCTTGATCGCCTGCACCTTCTTTGCCTGGATGACCCAACCCAAGCGCATGGGGTTCTTGTACGTCACGCTGCTGATCTTCGGTTTGAGCATGACCAACCACCAGACCGTGGGTGTCATGGCGCTGGCGCTGGTGGCGGGGACGCTGGCCGAGGGGCTGGATCAATTTTTCCATACGCGCAGCACCCTCTCTGCCAAGGAACCGCCTCGCACCCTCGCCCTGCTGATGTCCTCCCTGGCTACCTTCTGGGAGTTATCCGTGGCGGTGCTCTTCAGCCTCTCCGCCGTCTTCCTGTTGTTCGGCTGGTTGCGATCCCCCAATCTGGGGCAACTCTTCCACGGCCCTGCCCTTGCGCCGGACATCTGGCGTACCGTGATCATCCTGATCGTCGGCACCGCCGGCATCCTGGGGATGCGCAAAGGCGGCGGCATGGAGAGCTGGATGCGCAAAGTGCTGGCCCTGATCGTCTGCACGGTGGCCATTGCCATCTACTGCAACAAATCGGGCGATCCTCTGGTCCAGCAGGCCGACCTGCGCAAGACCTGGGCCCTACTCGGTCTCGGTGCGCTGTTCCTGGGGGTCGGCTCGGAATACGGCTGGATTAAGCCGCGCCAGGCGCTGCTCTATACCGGCTTATTCCTGGCGGGTTGCGCCTTCTATCTCTACATGCCGATCGCCTCCCTCACCAATCCGCCCATGAACTGGGGGTATGCCGGCACCAAGGAAGGGTTCCTGCACGCCATCACCCGCGGCCAGTACGAAAAACTGCAAGGGGCAGATCCGTTCGGCGCCATGTTCGGCACCCAGATCTGGATCTTTATGCGCGGTTTATTCCACCAATATTCCATCGCCCTCTGCCTGCTCGGGCTGATCACCCTGCTTGTGGCTACCGTCTGGATTGTGACCAAGCTGATTGAACAGCGCGAGAAATACCAGTGGATTGTCTGGCTCTGGCTGGGGCTCATGCCGCTGGCCACGATCGGCATGATCCTCATGCGCAAGGTCGTGCTGGGGCTGCCGGTGGAGTTTGGCCTGCCGGCCATCGTCTGGGGCGTCGGGCTCTCCACGATCCTCAGCATGCTCATTGGCGCCTGGCTCTACCTGCGCTGGCCAGGTCGTTCCTGGCTGATCTTTGTGTGGGCCGCCTTCCTGGCCTCCAGCCTCGGCTTGATCATGATCATCAACCCGAAACTGGATAAGCAGGAACAGGAGATCACGATCAAGTTCTTCGCGCCCGCGCACGGCTTCTACGCCATGCTCATCGGCTACGGCATTGCGCTGCTCTTCGGCTTCGTACTGCGCTTCTGGAAGGACGTGCCCCGCCTGCTGATCCAGATCGCCGCCGTGGCCCTACTGGCCCTCCCCTGCATCACCTATCTGGAGAACTGGAAGCTCTGCTCCCTGCGCACGCACGACTTTGGCTACCAGTTCGGCTACCGCATGTTTACCCCCGGCGGCGGCTATCCGGACATGGAAACCAACGCGGTGCTCTACGGCGGCACCGACCCCGGACGTTTTGTCCCCACCTACATGATCTTCTGCGAGAGTCGCGTGAAGCCGCAGGACCGCTACCAGAGCCCCCACCTCCAGCCCAAGGACGGCTTCACGGAGGGTCGCTCTTTTGACCGCTCCGACGTCTACATCATCACGCAGAACGCGCTGGCGGATAATACCTACATGAGTTATATCCGGGATCACTACGACATCTCCCGGCCCACCAACAACGCCACCATGCTGCAGCGCGCGCTGGGACGCGACCGCACCTTCCCCGTGGAGCCCATCCGCATCCCCACGCCGGATGACAGTACCAAGGCCTTCCAGCAGTTCGTCGAGGATTGGCGGGCCGGCAAGGCGCCCCCCGGCGCGGACCTCAAGATCGAGGGTGGCCGCGTGCAGGTTACGGGCGTGGCAGCCGTCATGGCCATCAACGGCATCCTCGCAAAATGGATCTTCGAATGGAACAAGGAGAAGCATGCCTTCTACGTCGAGGAAAGCTATGTCATCCCCTGGATGTACCCCTATCTGCGGCCAGCGGGTGTAATCATGAAGATCGAGAAGGATGAGCTATCACAGCCGCAGCTTGACGCTGCCGGGAAGGTAGTAGGACCGTGGGCCGAAATCGTCGCCAAGGATAAGGCCTACTGGGATGCGCTCACGCGCGACTTCACCAAACGCGAGGAGTTCGTACGCAACAAGGACGCCCAGAAATCGTTCTCCAAGCTGCGCTCCGCCATTGCCGGCCTCTACCTCTATCGCGGTATGCTGGCCGAGGCGGAATATGCCTTCCGCCAGTCGCTACAACTCTGCCCCGAAAGTCCGGAAGGGTGCTTCCGCCTGGCCGACCTGCTCATGAACCAGCGCCGCTACGACGACGCGCGCCAACTCATGCAAGGGTATCTCAAGGTGGACGAATACAATGGCAACGTCAAAGGGTTCCTAAACCAGATTGACAGTCTGGCCACCATGGACAAGCGGCGCAACGAACTCCAAGCCAAGCTGATCAAGGGCGGGAACTACGACGACGCCATAGAGCTTACTACCATCTTTGCCCGCATGAACATGCCACACGAGATGGGGCAGCTTTGCACGACCATGCTCAACGACAGCAACCTCCCCCCACAGCATCTCCTGCAACTGGCGCAGATCGCCAGAGAATCACGCAACCTCGACATGGCCGCACAGGCCTTGCGCCGCTATCTCGCCCGGATCCCGCAGGACTCCCGCAGCTGGATCGAGCTCGGCTGGATCCAGATCACGAAGGGCCAGGGCCAGGAAGGGTTCAGCTCGTGGCAGAAAGCCGTGGAGCTCGGCGGCGAGACCGCGCGCAACGCCCTGCGCAGCGACAAGCGCTTCCAGCCGCTCTGGCAACAACGCGACCTGCCGCCACAATTTCACCGCCTGATCCAATCGGCTAAGCCGCCACCCGGGCTGGACTTCGGACTGTAGCAGCCCAGCAATTCTCATTATCGCACTCGGCGGGTCCGGCGGCCCCGCCCTACCTGCCACAATTTCTCAATATCACACTGTTATTGGTAGGGCGGGGCCGCCGGACCCGCCGCCACAAGTCCATAATTAGAATTGCTGCCCGCCGTTCCGCAACGCTGGACAACGCTACTCATTTCTGCCATTCTAATCAAACTGGAATGACCACTGGCGCATGCTCCCGTGGGTAAGGGGCGTGCCGGGTTGGCCAACTGGTCGCAGCACGTGAATATTTGTGCCGACATGCGGTGGGAGGGATCTATGAATCTGCGCACGCTGGAGGCGCTGTGGGAGCCACGTGAGGACACGTGGCCGACGATCGGCTTCACGGCGGAGCCTGCGACGCCGGCCCGCGCGGAAGAGCGCTGGCAGACGATCGAGGGGATGCTCGCCTGGCGCGCCATGGGGGTGCCAGAGCCGTCGTGTGAAGAGCAATCCTACGGGAATCTGGCGGCCCTGAATCGGGGCGGCCTGATTGCGCGGAGCATTGACCCGGAGACGCTGCGCGGCATTGCCAACGAGTACCTGCTGCTTTTGCATACGTGGACGGCTATCTATGAGAAGAATGGCGACTACGCCTTGGGGCTTTTCGCCTCGGACTGGTGCCGGATCATGGACCGCGCTTCACGCCAGCTCTGCCACACCGACGACAACGCCGCCGCCCTGGCTTCCGGCCAGTGGCTCTGTCATGAGGCCCATTGGACCAACTGCGGGAAGCAGGCCATGGCTACGCGGCAGGCGGTGGATGGCGCCTGCCGGGGCGGTCTGTGCATTTATGCGGTGCCGATTGTGGCGGGGGGCGCGGTCATCGGGGCGATCAGTTTTGGCTATGGCGCGCCGCCCAAGGACCCGGCGCAAGTGGAGGCACTGGCGCGGGCCTATGGGTTGACGCAGGACGAGCTTGTGTGCGCCGCGCAGGCTTATGCGGCCCGGCCGACTTTTCTGGTTGAGCTGGCGAAACAGCGACTCGCCGTATCGGCCGGCCTGATCGGCCTGCTCGTGGAACGCCAACAAGCCTGGGAGGCGTTGCAGCAGAAACAGGAGTGGCTTAACGAAATGGGGCATATGGCGCACGTCGGTGGCTGGGTGGCGGACGTGACCACGGGCGCGCAGCAGTGGACCAACGAGATGTTCGCCATTCATGAGTTGGAGTTGGCCGCTGGCCCACCCCCCGTGGAAAAGGGGTGGCAGTACTATGCACCGGTGGCCCGCCCGGCGCTGGAGGCGGCTTGGAAACGGGCGGTCGAACACGGCGAGCCGTTTGACCTGGAACTGCCGTTTGTCACGGCCAAAGGGAGTTCGCGCTGGGTTCGTACCATGGCGAAGCCCTGCCGGCAACAGGGAAGCGTGGTGTCACTAACCGGTACGTTTCAGGACATTACCCGCCTGAAGCACAAGGAGGACGAGGTGCGCCTGCGGCAGGCCGAGAAGCTTGCCAGCCTCGGCCAGTTGGCCGGTGGCATCGCCCACAACTTCAATAACCAGCTCAGCGCCGTGCTCGGTTTCGCGGATATGCTGCAGATCTCGGTCGCGGATGCGCAGTCCCGGCGCTATGCCGCGCAGATCATCAAAGCCGCCCATCGCTGCGCCGATCTGACCGCGCAGCTCCTCGCCTTTGCCCGCAAGGGGAAGTACTGTAGTCAGCCGGTGGATCTCCACGGGCTGATTGCCGAGACCCTCGCCTTGCTGGAGCCGACCCTGGATAAGCGGATCACGATCCAGCGAGAATTCCTGGCGGAACCGGCCACGGTCTTTGGTGACCCGAAGCAGCTCCAGAATATGCTCATGCACCTCACCTTGAATGCCCGCGATGCCATGCCGGCAGGCGGACAGATCCGGTTCGCCACCGCGTCGGTCCAGCTGGCGGATGCGCAGGCTGCGGCGCTGGAAGTCGAGCCGGGCCTGTACGTGCGGCTGACCGTGGCGGACGCGGGGCTGGGCATGACCCCGGAGGTGCAGCGGCACCTCTTTGAACCGTTCTTTACCACCAAGGAAGTCGGCCAAGGCGTTGGCCTGGGGCTCGCTTCGGTGCATGGCACGGTCACCAACCATCACGGCGCGGTGACCGTGCAAAGTGAGCCCGGCCAGGGCTCGACCTTTACGATCCATCTGCCCCAGCAGGTGGAGCGGGTGTCCACCGCCAAGCCGGCCGAAAATGGCGTCGCGCTCGCGGCCAAGACGAACGCGCACATCCTGTTGGTCGATGACGAGGAAATCATTTTGGAAATGGGTCGCGCGATCCTACAGAATCTCGGCTACACCGTGACTACGTGTACGAATGGCGCCGACGCCGTCGAACTCTATCGCGAGCATAGGCAGACGGTGGCCTTGGTGATCCTGGATGTGGTGATGCCGCGCCTGGGTGGTCGGGCGGCGTATCGGGCCTTGCGCGCGATCAATCCCGCCGTCAAGGTGCTGGTCTCTTCCGGCTACAGTATTGACAGTGAGGTTCGCGAGATCTTGAACGAAGGGGCCCAGGCCTTCCTGCAAAAGCCCTTCAGCCGCGCGGAGCTCTCCCGCAAGGTGGCCGAGACGCTGGGCTGAGAACGCAGTAGACCGAGGTGGCGCTTCAGGATAAAGACAGGAAAAGACCTGTTGCGCCTCCCTATTGCGCCCTTCCTAGTTGCGGCCCTTTCAGGGTATGCTGCGCCTGGAGTTGGGTGGTGTGCGGTGGGCCGCTTGACCCAATGTTCCCAGGCCTAATCTGAGGAGGGTGTGTATGATCGTCGTCGGCGTCGAGGTAATAGGGACTCGTCAAGCCCTCGTCGGTCAGGCCGT
>CAYSHQ010000146.1:0-5896 GCA_964430835.1 uncultured Lentisphaerales bacterium | reverse complement strand
TTTGATGAAACCACCGCCCAGCGTATCTGGGACGCGGCGGCCGCGACCAACCCCGGAGAGGACGACGCATAAGCGATGAGAGTCTTCGAGCTAGCGCAGGCGCTCGCCACGACCAGTTCTGACGTGCTGCGGCAAGCCGCAGAACTCGGGTTAGAGGCCCGTTCGCCTTTGGCACGACTGGATGATGACGAATCCAACCAGTTACGCACGCATTTCTCCCGCCGAACCAAGGAGGATGCGGAACGCGAAGGGCAGGCGCATCGTCTCAAGCTGAACGCCAAGCGCGAGGGCGACCGCCTGCGCCGCGCGGCACAGATCAAGACCGAGCGCGAAAGCATCCTCAGCAATATCGCACGCGCCCGGGAGATCGAACGACTGGTCAAGGGGATTCCGGCGGAACCACCGCCCGCACCGGCACCCGCAACGGCAGCGCCGGCGCCGGCGAGCGCCGCGATCATCACCCCGGCACCCGTTTCCGCAGCTGCCGCACCGGCAGCAGTCGCTCCCGCAGCAGCGCCCGCCGCTCCACCGGCACCCGCCGCACCGGCACCCGCCGCTGCCGCACCCGTGCCCGCTCCAGCGCCCGCTCACGCTCCCGCACCGGCACCCGCCGCGACCGCGCTGGCCGCGACCCCAACCCCCAAGCCCGCTGCGACACCCGCGGCACAACCGCCGGCGCCACCGCGTCCGGCCGCCCCCCAGAAACCCGCTGGCGCCAAACCGGCACCCCCAGCCCCAGCCACAGCCGCTGCGCAAGCCGCTGCGGCTGCTGCCGCTGCCAAGTTGCGCACGGAAAAACCGCGCGTCAAGGGCCCGCGTCGCCCCGGCTCGGAAGAAGAGATTGATCCCGATGAGGCCCTGGTCGCCGCCTATGTGGGCCCCCAGGCCGTCCGTCCATCCTCCCCCCGCGGCATCGAAAAGACGCGCGTGGGCAAAGATGGGGACGCCGCACGCGGCGTTCGGCAGCAGATCGCGCCGCCCCGCGGCGGCGCAACCACGCGTTTTGCGATGGCGCAGCGCGCGGCCCCGGCACCGGTCGTAGCGGCCGCCCCCGAGCCAGCCAATGACCGCGTCCTGTCTGTGCGCGGTCCGGTCATGGTCAAGGAACTGGCCGAAATGCTCGGCCTGCGCCCCAACCGCCTGATTGCCGACCTGATGCAGCTCAATGTGCTGGCATCTATCAATCAGCGCGTCGAAATCGAACTCGCCAACCGGATCGCCAGCAAGTATGGCTATACCGTGGAAATCGAGCGCGCACGCCGCTCCACCGAGCGTAAGCCGGTGCTGCGCCGCGATGACGCCGACGACGACATCCCCGATGACCGGCCGGAAGATCTCGTGCCGCGACCGCCCGTGGTGACCTTCCTCGGACACGTCGACCATGGCAAGACCTCGCTGATGGACCGGATCCGCAACGCCACCGTGGCGTCCGGCGAGTCTGGCGGCATCACCCAGCACATCGGCGCCTACACCGTCGATGTCAATGGCCGCAAGATTACCTTCCTGGACACCCCCGGCCATGCCGCCTTTTCGGCCATGCGCGCCCGCGGCGCCAGCCTGACTGATATCGCCGTGATCATCATCGCGGCCGACGACGGCGTCATGCCGCAAACCAAGGAAGCGATCCGCCATGCCAAGCAGGCCGGCGTACAGATCCTGGTTGCCATCAATAAGTGTGACCTGCCACAGGCCAAGCCCGAACGCGTGAAACAGCAGTTACAAGGGGAAGGCCTGACCCCGGAAGACTGGGGCGGCGACGTGGTTTGCTGCGAAGTCAGCGCCGTCACCGGCAAGGGCGTCGATCACTTGCTCGAGATGCTCCTGCTGCAAGCCGACGTGCTGGAACTGGCCGCCAATAACAGCCGTCGCGCCAATGGCTACGTCATTGAAGCGCAGCTCGAACAGGGGCGCGGCCCCACCGCCACCCTGCTGGTCTCCGGCGGCACCCTGAATGTGGGCGATGTGGTCCTCTGTGGTGACTATTTCGGCCGTATCCGTGCGTTGATGGATGACCATGGCCGCATGGTCAAGGGCGCCACACCGGCCACGGCCGTCAAGTGCATGGGGCTCTCCGGCGTGCCGGAAGCTGGCTCGCCGTTCCGCGTCATGCTCGACGAGAAGCGCGCCCGCGACCTGGCCGAAAAATTTGCTCACGAACGCAAGAGCACCGAGCTGACCACTTCCAAGGCCAACTCGCTCGAAGCCTTGATGAGCCAGATCAAGGACCAGGGGCGCCTGGAGTTGAACTCCTTTATCAAGGCCGACACGCAGGGGTCCGTCGAAGCCATCGTTGAGTCGCTCAAGGATATCAAGAGCGAGAAGGTCGGACTGAATATCATTGCCAGCAGCATCGGCAATGTTACGGCCAACGACGTGCAGCGGGCCAGTGCCAGCCGCGCCATCATTATCGGGTTCCATATCGGCTGTGATTCCGGCGTCCAGAGCCTCGCGCGCCATGATGGCGTGCGGGTCCAGACGTTCCGCATCATCTACGAGTTGATTGACCGCGTGAAACAGGAGATGCTCGATCTGCTGGCGCCGGAATATCGCGAAGTGGTGCGCGGGCATGCCATGCTCAAGACGGTCTTTGATCTGAGCCGCAAGGGGAAGATCGCCGGCTGTCAGGTGTCCGACGGCGTGCTGCGGACGGATGCGCGGGTGCGCATCTTCCGGCAGCGCCAGATTGTCTACACGGGGCGTATCGCCACGCTGCGTCACTTCCAGAACGAGGTTTCCGAGGTCAAAGAGCCGCAGGAGTGCGGCGTGCGCTTCGAGAACTTCGATTCCTTCGCCGAGGGCGACTACATCGAATGCTACGTGCTGGAAGAGCTCCCGCGCTCGCTATAGGAATGCCACCGGGTGGGTGGTCGCGCCGTGGGCGACAGCTTTGCGCCGCCGCCTCCCGACCAACCCCACCCAAGACCACCTCTTGATCCCATGCCCATTGATCGCCTAGAACGAGTCAACGCGCTGGTACGCCGCGAGCTGGCCGAGGCCTTTTTTAAGGTCTTCCAGTCCGATAATCTAGATTTAGCTGCGATCACGGTCGTGCGCGTGGAGACGGCCCGCAACCTGCGCAATGCCACCGTCTATCTCTCCGTCCGCGGCCATGAGCACGAGCGCGGCACCATTCTACATAAGATCACCCGCAAACATGGCGAACTGCAGCGCCTGATCAATCACGACCTGACGCTCAAGTACACGCCGCGCCTAATTTTCCGCCTGGATCTCTCCGTAGAAAAGGGCGATCACGTGCTGGATGTGCTCTCCCATCTCAATATTCCGTCCGATGAGACGCAGCCGGATGAATCGCTCCCGCCTGGGGCACCCGCCGGCAAGGAGCCGGACGCGCAGCCGTAGCAGCGCGAGTGAGGCGCCCCGGCCGGTTACAACCTCCCCCTGATCGTGGCAGGCGGCGGGCCGACTTCTGCGCCGGCCGGTACGTTCCGCGTGACAATGCTCCCGGGATGCACCACGGCCCGATCGCCAATGGTCACCCCCTTCAGCACCATGGCACGCGCGCCAATCCGTACGCCGTCGCCGATCGCCACCGCCTTGTTCACTACGGGGCCACCACGACTGCCGTGCAAATCCGTATCCATAACCAACACATCCCACCCGAGGTAACAGTCCCGCCCGATGGTCACCCCCGCCCAGGCGATCAGTTCCACCCCCGCATCCAGCACCGTGCCATCGCCAATCGTCAGCACACCGCCCCGATGCGCCCAGAGACGCACCCCGGCCGCGACAAAGACGCGCCCCAGCAGCAGACGCCCCCCCTCATTCAGCACCAGCGGGGCCGGCTGCCCGGCCCCAAACTGTGCCCGCCCCATCTCGGTAGTGCGTCGCTCGCCGCGGAAAACTGGCCGTCCCGTGGGTTGCCGCAGCTCCTCCGGCAACAAGGGGAAGATTCCGCCCGCCTCCGCCGCATCCGGCGAAGCGCCTACCCCTGCAGGTACCTGCGACGGGATCCCGTGCTTCATGTCACAACCTCCGCTGGCGCACCGGCCAGCATGACACCGGCCGGGAAATCCCCCTGCACCACGCTGCCGGCCGCCACCACGCAGCCACGCCCCAGCCGTGTCCCGCCCAGAATGGTCACCCGGCACCCCAGCCAAACTTCATCTTCCAGCACTACCGGCGCAAACGCCTGCGGCGCCTGAAACCCGGCCCAATCCGTGATGGCACAGTCCCATGAGACCATGCAGCGTGCCCCCAGCCGGACCTCGCGCGCGGCCAGGATCCGCGACTGCCGGTTGATGAAGGTGCCGTCCCCGATCTCGATCCGCCCCGTCTCCCGGCAATGCAACCGTACCCCCGGATAGAGCCCCACATGCCCCAGCACGATGCTCCCGCGCCCGGCATGCAGCTCCGGCATAGGCCAGCCACGCACCCAGGCCACCGGCCCCGCGCCACCGCGCCGCCCGGGCAGGAGCGCACCCAGCAGATACGCCGCCATCGAATAGTTGCGGTCCGGCGACCGCCAGATGCGCCACAGGGATAATAACCGTTGAAGAAACATACAAAAGCCGACAAGGCCCGTGACACCGAACCAGCCTACTCCATTTGATCCAGGCGAGCTAACGCCGCTTCCATCTCCGCACCAATCACCGGCCAGTCAAAATGCCGCCTCACAAAAGCCAGCCCGTTGGCTGCCAGGCGCGCCGCCAGCGCCGGATCGGTCAATACCTGCACCACTGCCTCGGCAAACGCCTCCGGCGTATCCGCCAACAGCAGATCGCGGCCATCTTCGGCGGGTATCCCTTCCGCGCCCAGTCGGGTGGAAACCACCGGCACACCCGCCGCCATGGCCTCCACCACCTTAAAGCGCGTGCCGCCACCCATGCGCAAGGGGACCACAAAGACCGACGAATCCCACATGTGCGGCCGCACATCGTCCACATACCCGAGCACCCGCACCGAATCAGAGTGCAACGCCTGCAGCGCGGGCGACGGGCGCCCCCCCACGACCGTAAACCGGAACCCCGGACATACCGCCAGGATGCGAGCGTGCATCTCCTGCAGGAAGAACATCACCCCATCCTCATTGGGAAAGTAGTGCGTCGCCCCGACAAACACCGCCGAGTCTGCCCGCCGCGGCCCCTCCGGACGCACAAAATAATCGCAGTCCACCCCGTTGGTGATACGCGCCGTGCGCAACCCCGGCGCATGCCGGCACAGCAGCTCGCCATCGCGGTCCGATGTCACCAGCGTCAAGGCCGCCGCCCGGCAGGCGGACAGCTCTTCGCGTCGGAACTTAGCCGCCTCGCAGCGGTTGTACCAGCGGCGCACGATCCCGCCTTCCTCCTGTTGCGCCATGCGGTCCAGCAGGTCAAACTCGACATTGTGTTCATCCAGCACCATCGGCACACCGGCCGGGAACTGGTAGACGGCCATCTGCGAGAACTCCACCAGGATCCGGTCAATCTCCTGTTCCCGCGTCACACGCAGGATGGCCTCCTGCATCGCCGGGTGGTAATGAAAGCGCCATTGGAACGACTGCGCGGAGAAGATCGAGCGCAGCTGTTGCCAGCGTTTATCGGCCACCACCCGCGGGATCGTGGTAATCGTCTTACAAAATGGCACCAGCCCGGCCGGATCACCGCCCCCCCCCGCCTCACGGAAGGTCAACAGGTGCACGGCATGCCGCCGGCTCAACTGCCGGATCAGGTTGTAAATCCGCACCGCACCGCCGAAGTTCGGCGGATACGGCACATAAGGTGTCAGCACAAGGATATTCATGATGTCACACTCATGGAAAGGGCGCCCAGGGAAGAACCGCAATCAACCTAACCAGATCTATTGTGACAGATACCGGCCACTTCTTCAACCCAAGGGAATGGCCCTCAAACTGCGGGAGTTGGAAGAATGGAAGACTGGAAGATTGGCCAACCTC
>CAYSHQ010000145.1:0-5945 GCA_964430835.1 uncultured Lentisphaerales bacterium | reverse complement strand
ACGTTGGTCGTTGGATGTTGGGAGTTGGACGTTGATATCTGGCATAACGCACAGCTTATAAACGACATAAAGAACTTCCTTGCTGTTCTTAGCTTAACACCTATGGGGGAGTCCCCCAACCCCGTGATCACACCTGTGGCGGCGTGGCTACCAGGCGCGATAGGTGCCGCGCCAAGCGCTCGCCCAGGCGATGCTCCAGCCAGGGGCGCACCTGCCACCAATCGCGCAGGTCCAGATACTCCCCCACGGCCGGGGGCTGCCCAGGCTTCACACTATATTCGGCGCGCAACAACAAGTTACGGGCCGTGGCTTCCGGCGAGACGAACTCCATCACGGTTACGCGATAGCCGAGAATCCGCAGGATCTGGCCGCGAAACGTATCCGCGAGGATATCGGCCAGGCGCTCGCGCAAAATGCCATGCCTGAGCACGGCCCGCATCGCCCCCCCGCCCTTGAGTCCATCCTGCAGCTCATGCTGGCAGCAGGGGGCGCAGAGAATCACCCGACTCCCCCACTCCACGGCACGCGCCAGCGCCTCATCCGTGGCGGTATCGCACGCGTGCAGACTCACCACGATCTCCGGGCGCTCGGCCAGATGGCACGTTGCCAGATCCTCGGCCAGGAACTGCACATCGCGCGCCACATCCAGATCCTCGGCCATGCGCCGTGCGGTGGCCACCAGTTCGGCATTCCGCTCAATCCCGCGTACCTGCACGTCCAGACCATGCCGGCGCGTCAGATAGAAATAGACTGCCAGCGTCAGATAGGCCTTGCCACAGCCGCAGTCCGCCAGTACCAGAGGCCCGGCATCCGCCGGACGATCCGCCACGATGCCATCAAACAAGCGCAAGAACTCGTTCACTTGGTCGTACTTGCCCCGCATGGACGCCCGGATGCGCCCCTCGCCGTCGGCGATGCCGATGACACGCAGCAGCGTGGCGGCATCGAAGGATTGCAACGGTTGCCGTTTAACGTGATCATGGGCCGGGGCCTCTTCGACCGCACGGGTCAAGGGTTTGCTGCGCGATACCAGCACTTTGCCCTTACGCGTCACGCGCAGATGCAAATCGCCGGCCGCGGTGACCAGGTGCAGTTCGCGTGCACCCTTCTGGGTCAGGATCTGTTCTACCACCTCCCCGACCGCTTCCTGCGCCACGTTGCGCACCACCACGCGCCCATCCGCCACGCTCTCCTGCTGGAACTGGCGCACCCCCCTCAGTTGCAAGGGGCGCAGGCTGACCCGGCGCACCTGTCCGCCGCGCCGTGCCACCTGCGTGACGCGCATCAGTCCGGGTTCCTCCAACACACGCCGCCGGATCTCGGCCGCCAGCTCCTCCGGTAACGCGGTGCGCGCTACGCTCGCCGCCCCCTCGTCTCCGTCCTCATCCAGGAAGGTTCCTGCCTCGTCCGCGCTGCTCATATTTCGTCCGCCCCTCCGGCCTTTGGCCTGATTTTGCATCCTAATTTTTCGGCTGCCAGGCGTTCGAACTGCGCCGCCGCCTGCGCCACATAGAGCCGCTTTTCCGCGTACGAGCCGGGAAAGAAGGCCGCCTTGAAACCCGCCAAGACCAAATTCCGCACCGCCCGCAGATCCAGCTGAAAGGCATCCGTCACCAGCGCGATTTCTCGCGAGAGCGTGGTATGCGAGACCAGTCGATTATCGGTACCAATGACCACCGCTAGCTGATGCGCTAACATGCGCCGGACCGGATGGTTCGCGATCGCGCCCAGCTCCGGCATAGTTTGCAGATTGCTGGTCGGACAGACTTCCACGCCAATGCGTCGCGAGGCGATATACTCCGCCAACCGATCCACATACCGGATGCGGTCCTTGATCGCCGTATCCGTAATGCGATCCGCGGCAAACAGCCAAGTTCCGTGTCCGATGCGTTCGGCATGACAGCGGGTGATGGCCTCATAAATGGACTCCGGTCCGTAGGCCTCCCCCGCATGCACCGTCTTGCAGATAAAGTGATGGTGAGCTTCCTGAAACGCCGCGGTATGATGCCCCGCCCGGTAGCCGGCCTCCTCGCCTGCCAAATCAAAACCCACCACCGGGATGCCGTGCCGCTCCCGCGCCTCCACCGCCACACGGGCGGCTTCCAGCGAAGCCAACGCCACCAGCTCCTTGTGTGGCATGGTGGGCAGCACCTCCGTCAACCGGTCGTAATACCGGCTCATCCCTGGACCGAAGTTACGCATGGCACAGACCAGCAGACCGTACCGGAAGCGCAAATCGTGACCGGACATCACCGCTGGCGTAGCGTTGAAAGCCTGCGCCGCGCGCTCCAGACCGCGCGTGACGGCCGCCAGGACCTCGATCATCTCCTCACTGCGAGACACATGCAGTTGGGGCGCAAAACGCACCTCCAGATACCGCACATTCTCGGCCAACACATCCTCGGCCAGTTCGAACGCCACGCGCTCCAGCGATTCCGGATCGTGCAAGACGGCGCAGGTATACGAAAAACCCGTCAGGTACTCGGACAAGTTCGCATACTGCTCCTTGAACACCAGATCGCACAGCCCCTGCTCCTCATAGGAGGGCAACGACACCCCCTGTCGGCGCGCGAGTTCGATCAGGGTGGACAATCGGAGTGACCCATCCAGATGCACATGCAGTTCGCTCTTGGGAACCGCGCGTATGAATTCAGCGGATACCATGACGTACTCCTTTGGCTATTCGCATCTTCCCTTGTTGTTCTGCCCGACGGACCAACCGGCCATCAGGCGCTATCGAACGCGGCCAGCCCCTTTTCCCTCAGGCTGAGATGCCCGGGGCGGGACGCCGTCTCACGCCCTACAATAACATGATCGAGCACACGAATCCCGAGGATACGCGAGGCTTCCACCAATTGCCGGGTAACACGCAGGTCCTCGGCGGAGGGCGTTGGATCGCCGGAGGGGTGGTTGTGCGCCAGGATCACCGCCGCCGCCGTATGCCGGATCGCCAGGTGAAACACTTCCCGCGGATGCACCAGGCTGGCATCCAGCAACCCCCGCGTAATCTCCAGCGGACGCCCGATCAGGCGATTGCGTGCATCCAGCAGCAACGCCCAGAAGACCTCCTGCTGCAGCCGGGCGACCAGCGGCCGTAACTGCTGCGCCACACTTTCGGGATCACGCACGACCGGCGCTTCCACCACCCGCGGCTGCGCCGCAGCGCGGCGCCCGAGCTCCATGGCCGCCGCAATCTCCATAGCCTTAACCCGGCCAAGACCGGGGAAGCGGCGGGCCTTGATCTCCTCAAACGACGCCTGCGCCAACGCCTGCACCCCCCCGAACCCCTGCAGCACATCGCGCGCCAACTCCACCACGTTGCGCCCGCGCCGCCCACTACGCAGCAGGATGGCCAGCAGCGCATCGTCCGGCAACTGCTCGGCACCGCGTCGCGCCAAGGCTTCGCGCGGACGCAGATCTGGCAGCATCTCGCGCACCGTCAAGGGCCCCGCCGGATAGGCGGAACCCGCGTCCTTGTCAGGGCAACCGGATTGGGGTTGGTCCATGCGCACTCCACGCCGCCAGCACGCGGCTGGCCACGGCGGCCACCGTCTCGTGCGGGGTCAGGTCAATCCACCGCACCTCGGCCTGATGGCGGAACCAGGTCTCCTGCCGCTTGGCCAGCTGTCGCGTACGAATCACCATCTGCTGCATAGCTTGCTCCCGCGTGAGGCGCTTGTCAAGCAGATCAGAGGCCTCGGCATACCCGATGGCCTGGCGCGCAGTGGCCAGGCTCTCCGGCGGGCCACCGGCCGCACCGGCTGCCTGCGCGTATGCGCCCGGTTCGGCCAGCGCCGGAGCTTCGCCGCACCGCTGCCAGACGGGATAGCGCCGCCGTAGCTCCTCGACTTCCGCCAGCAGTCCGTCGTCAAACATCTTCCGGACACGCGCCTCAATGCGCTGATGCAACGCGGCACGTGGCAAGCGCAATCCCACCACCTGCGGCACCGTCGCTGCGTGCCACCCTGTCGGCAGCGCACCATGCTGCTCCAGGTGCTCCAGTGCCCGGATGACGCGCCGCGGATTCCTGCCGTCCACCAAGCCGGCTGCCAGTGCCGCCGGCACGCGCGCGGTCAACTCGCGCTGCAAGCTTGCCAGCCCCTCCTGCGCCAGGCGCTCCTGCCAATAGTGCCGCCGCGCAGGATCGGCAGCCGACGCCTCCAACCCTTGCGTCAAGGCCCGCACATAGAGCCCCGTGCCGCCTACGGCAATCAAGCCGGCCGCCGGCGCTCCCGCCTCTGCGAAGGTCACCTGCCGTGCAACAGCAAGTTCCGCGCGCACCCCCTGCAACCAGGCACCCGTGCTGAACGACTCATCTGGATTCGCCAGATCAAGGCCCAGATAGCGCACGGGACCGCGTTCCTGCAAGGAAGGTTTCGCCGTGCCAATATCCATGCCACGGTAGACCAGCATGGCATCCGTCGAAAGAATGGTGGCGCCGGTACGCTCCGCCAGATATTGCGCCACGGCCGTCTTCCCCACCGCCGTAGCCCCCACCAGAAACCAAGCGGCCGACATGGGATTCTGCCCAGATTCGTGCATTGCGCACCTGCCCGCACCGCTTGCTCGCGGTCTTGTGACCCTTGCTATGATCGTGCGCGTGCGCGCGCCAAGCGCCGCTCTTCCCGCCACTGCAACAGCAGCAAGAGCACGACCCCGACGCAAATGGCGGAGTCCGCCACGTTAAAAGCCGGGAAATGGGATTGCCCCCAATAGAAATCCAGAAAATCCACCACACACCCCAGCCAGACCCGGTCAATCAGATTGCCGCTAATGCCGCCCAGCAAGAGACCCAGCACCAGCCACCGCCACGGGAGATTACCCAGCAGCAGATGTCGCCGCCAGACCAGCAGCACCATGGCCGCCAGCGAGAAGACAATCAGAAAAGACTGCCACCCGGAGAGAATCCCCCAAGCGGCACCCGCATTGCGCACGTAACAGAAGTTAAAAAAACCAGGCACCACGACATGGCTGGCACCTTCTCGCAAGAAGGTATCCCGCACCAGCCATTTGGTGACCTGATCCAAGACAATGACCGCGCCGGCCACCAGCACAGGGCGCATACAGCGGAACGTCATGATCAGGGAACCTGACGACGCGCACCGCCATTGCGGTTGCGTTCCATCTCCGACTGGCACTTGATGCAATTCTTGGCAAACGGCAGCGCTTGCAGGCGGGGCTTTTCGATCAGATTGCCACAGCCATCGCACTGGCCATACTTGCCTTCGTCAATCGCGACAATGGATTCATCAATCGTGAAGATCAGATCCTGATCGCTGCCGGCGCGTTCCAGCGCAAACAGACGGTCAAACGCATCCGTGCCATCCTCTTCCGTGTTGACCTCATCATCCCGTGTCAAGGAGTCCTGTCGCATCCGGGCCACCTGCCCCGTCAACCGGTCGCGCAGCACCATCAATTCCTTGCGGAAAGTCTGCAAGTCCTTGTCGTTAAAGCGGATCACCTTCGCCTGATCCTTGGCAGCGGGCTTCGCGGCGGCAGTGGGTTCCACCTGTTTAGCGACCTTTGCGCTGGCGGGCGTGTCGGTCTTGGCTGGCTTGCTTGTCGGCATGAGAATGCAACCTTCCATTTACAAAGGAGACTTCCGTTCAAGGAGTTGAATATAGTATCGTAAACACTTTGCGACGTCAACCTGATCACAAAGGTTTTGAATCCCTAAGCAAGAGGACGACCCATGAGCGCACTTCTTCCCGCCGTACGCGGCATTTTAGCAGCCAACGGACAGCTCCCGCGGCTGCACCTTGACCCGGCGTTCCCCGCCGGCACGACGACCGCCCAGCCCCCACCGGCTGGCGCTACGCCAGCCGAGCAGGTGGCCGCCCTGGGTAGCAAGGTGGATCTCATGGCACCCGCTGCCATCGCCAGCCTGGATGCCGACCGGGTCGGCGGCCTGAGCGCCGCGCAGGTGGATGTCCTGTCTGCGTCCC
>CAYSHQ010000144.1:0-6011 GCA_964430835.1 uncultured Lentisphaerales bacterium | reverse complement strand
CCCAAAGGAGCGCGGCTTCGGAACGTGCGGTACTGGAGACGGGGTTGTTACAAAGCACGCGCAGCAGGCGATCCGCTTCCGCCTTGCGGTCCATGTCCAACAAGCAGCGGATATTGGCCATGGTGATGGCCGGGGCAACGGTGGTGCCGTTCTGGTTCTCCTGCGGCGGTTTGGCCAGGCGCGGGGGGGGAAGCAGCGAGATTCGGTTGTAGTAGTCGTGGGCCATGGAGGTCAGGCCGAGTGCTTCCAGGCGCTGGGCCGCCAGCAGCAGGACATTCAGCGTGTGGGGGTCGTATGGCTTGCGCTGCGACAGGAGCAACGCGGCGACGATCAGGTCGGAGCCGGCCTTCTCGGGGGCGTTGCCCAACTGGGTGAATAGATCAAGGGCGGTCTCGTCCCATTCGCGTTCGCCGGGGAACCGGTTCAGGTAGCGAATCAGCCACTGGCAGGCGGTGGCCATGTCGCCTTCGTCGGCTGCAATGGCGCCCCGGGCGAGGAGCGCCATGGGATGACAGTCCAGCGCCTCGGGCAGGTTGAGGATGGCGGCAAAACAACGATCCGCCACGGTGTCATTCTGCAGCTTACGCGCCAGGTTCCCCGTGTAGCGCAGGAGTCGCGCCCGGAGGCCCGGCTGCACGTTCTGTTCCAACTTCTGTTGCAGGATGGCCAGCCCCTGCGTGCCTTTGCCGCCGGACATCAGCAGGTCGAGCGACTCAAAGAAGGCTGGCTCAATGTCAGCATCAATATCGTAGGTGTTGATATATTGCTGGACGCGATCATGAAAGATGGTCAGGCGACTTTCATGACGGGCTATCTCCACGGATAGGAGCAGGGCTTCCCGCTGAAAGGGGCCCAAGTTGTTCATGTGCAGATCATTCAGACGGCGGCTGGCGTCGCTGAACAGCCCCTCACGAAAGGTGATCCGGAAGGCCCGGAACCTGGCCTCGTCGCTGCCGGGGTCGGCGCTCTTGGCGATGGCGTCCAGGCATGCCAGCAGCTTCTCCACCAGGGTTTGGCGCAGTTCCTCGCTGGACCCTGTGGCACCGGTGGCGCGTTGTTTCTTGAGCCAGTCGGCAAAGAAATCGTTGTTTTTCAGTACTTGTTCGTGGGCGGCGACCCAGCGTAACTGGATGTCGGTCCCTAGCCGGGGTTCATCGCAGTAGGGCATGAGCTCCTGGAGCAGGGGGTGGATGTCGCTCCATTGTCCCATGGGCAGCATGGCGTCAAATTGCGCGAGCAGTACGGCGGACTTTTCATTATCTGGCACAGGGGTCTGGTGAAGATCGGCACAGGCCTGGCGTATTTCAGTCAGGTCTGCTTGCAGGCGGGCCACGGCGAGCAACCCCAGCCGCGCCCGGAGTTGCCGGTCAGGGCGTGCCTCTTGCAAAAAGATCGTTCGCAAATACTGGCGCGCCGGCAAGGCATATTCCGCCGGATTCCGTTGCGCCCGCGTCACCAGATGCTCGCCGATGGCCAGCATGGCGTCCAGCCGCGCCCGGGGCGTCAGGGCCGTGTTTAACGCGCGGTGCAGGGTTTTCCACGCGGCCTCCCAGGTCCGCTCGGATGCCGCCAGCCGGATCCCTTCGTTCAGGGCAATGGGGGATTCTTTGATGCGCGTATATTCAGCGTCATCGTTCTTGCGCATCACGACATTGCGGATCATGGGGATCATCACGAGTACCACCATGCCGAGCAGGGTGGCCATCAGCAGGGGCAGATGGTTGAGGATCCTGGTTTTCACATCAAGCTTTTCGGTGGCCTCATTCAAGGTGCGCTCCGCGTGTTTGGCGTGGGATTACAATTCGTGTACCGCCGTGGCGGCTGGCCGGGGGATAATCAGCACGGTATCCGGCACGAGGTGGTCAAGATCCGCCACCTGTTCGCGGTTGGACTGCCGGATCAGGATGTGCTTGGTTTCGTCGCCATAGACAAATGGTTGCGCGGCAATTGATTTGCATGTGTCGCCGGGGCGCACGGTATAGTATTCATAGTTGCCCAACCGCAGCATGCGCATGTTCGCTTCTATGGGCGTGAGCTTGTCGGAGATGTCGGTCAGCGACTGCGCCAGTTCATTGGTGCGGGCATGCAGATAGTTGATCGAGGCGCCCATCACTGCGATGGCCTTCTGGCTCTCGCTGAGTTCGTTGCGCATGGCCTCGGTTCTGGCGTTCAGGGCGTTCAATTCTGCTGCCAGGGCGTCGCCCCACTTGGCTTTCTTCTCCACGGTCTGTACCAGTCCAACATCCGGACGTTTGTCGTAAGGCTGGTTGGCCGCCGCGGCCAGCATCTCCGTCAGCTCCACGATGCGTTGCTGCATTTCCTGCAAGCGCAGGGAGGAGTCCTCCGCTAGCGCACCCTGGCTGCGATTGGTCTGGCAGATGGGCAGCGTAGCCGGAGCGCGGGAGATGCGTTCCGTGACCGGGTTGGGGGAGGAAAAGAGGCAGCCGCCGACTAGCAGGAACGTGCCTAGGCAGAGCATCGCCCTGACGAGCGCACCGATAGCAGGCTGGGGTGTAGGCGTATTTGGGCTCATGGGTCAGGTGGTTAGCAGCGCGCATGCCGCGCCTCGTAAGCGCGCGCGACGCGTGGGTTGAGTAAGCGGAGCAGATGTGCTAACCACTGTAAGAGCAGTAACTTGTGCGTACTCTGTGCAGTCGGAGCGCAGGCCGCGGCCAGACGGTACGGCGGGCCGCCGCTTGGGGGCGCCGACGGTAGGGCGGCGGGTGTCGGGAAGTGCAACACATCGTAATGGTGGCGGCCACCATCACCCCAATTTGTGCTCGGCGATCTTTTTGTAGAGGGTCGTACGATGGATCCCCAGAATTTCAGCGGCCCGGTTGCGGTTGCCGCTGACAGCCTTGAGCGTGTTTTCGATCAGGCGGCGCTCGCATTCACTGAGGGTCATGGGGGTGATCTCGGCGGCTTCCGGCGGGCGCAGGGGCGCCGCAGGGGGCGCCGGTGCAAATGGGAGCGCGGGTTCGGCCGGTGGCATCGTCGAAACTGCGGTGCTGGTGGCACTGGACGTGCCGGCGCTTCCCGGGAGCCAGAGTGCGCCAACCTCCACGCTCTCGCCGGTTGTCAGGATCACGGCGCGCTCCACGGCGTTGCGCAGCTCCCGTACGTTCCCGGGCCAGTCATAGACTTGCATGGCTTGCAGGGCGGCAGGGGTGAACCCCTTAATTTTCCGCCCCAGTTCGCGACGCGCCACATCCAGGTAGTGGAACGCCAGCGGCGCGATGGTGTTGCGATGTTCCCGTAGCGGCGGGAGCGTCAGGGGGAAGACACACAGCCGGTAATAGAGGTCGCTACGGAACTTCCCTTCCTTGACCAGCGTGGTCAAGTCCCGGCAGGTGGCCGCCAGAATGCGTACATCCACATGGATGACCTTGACGCCGCCTACGCGGCGGAACTGCTTCTCCTCAATGACCTTGAGGAGCTTGCTCTGCAGGTTGAGCGGCATGTCGCCAATTTCATCCAGGAAGACGGTGCCGCCGTTCGCTGCCTCCATGAGCCCCGGACGGCTGTTCTTGGCGTCGGTGAACGCCCCCTGTTCATGGCCGAAGAGCTCGGTTTCCAGCAATTGCCCGGGGATGGCCGAACAGTTGATGTCCACAAACGGATTGGCCCGCCGCGCGCTGAGCCGGTGAATGGCGCGCGCCAGAACCCCCTTGCCGGTGCCGGTTTCACCCAGAATCATGACCGTGGTGCTGTCGGCCTCCGCCACACGCTGCGCCACACCGAAGACATCGCGCAGGGCGTCGGTGCCGATCATCTCGTCCAGCTGCCAGACGTTGTCATGTTCGGTCGCGGTGAGCTTGCTGAGCGATTGTACGCGCTGTGCCAGTTCCGTTTTGGTGGTGATGTTGCGTATGATCTTGCTGAGGTACTCCTCTTCATACGGCTTGGTCAGATAATCATAGGCGCCGACCTTGATTGCGCGCACCGCCCGGCCGACATCGGTGTGGGCGGTGACAATTACCACGTCCGCGCTGGCCAGATTGCCGCCGGCTGTTTTCATCTCTTCCAGAAAGCCCAGGCCATCGCCATCGGGGAGCGAGAGATCAAGCAGAACCAGGTCGAAGGACTGCTTGGCTAACGTCTTGCGGGCCTCCGCGATGGTCTCGAGGGCGGTGACAGCGTGGCCGCGTTTGCGCAGCAGGTCATGCAGGGCCTTGCGCTGCAGTAGGTCATCTTCCACAACAAGCACGTTGAGTTCGGTCATGGGGCATCTCGCTTTTGGCTGGGGAGGTGTGCAGTTACGATCAGGCCGCCCGCGGCATTGGTTTCGGCGGAAAGCCGACCGTGATGCTCGGCCAGGAGTTCCGCGGCAATCGCCAGGCCGATGCCGGTATGTTTGCCGCGGGTGGTGTGGAATGGCAGGAAGATCTGCCTCGGGTCGCCCTTGCCGACCCCGGGGCCTTGATCCAGCACGCGGAAGAGCAGTTGTTCGTCCTGCTGCTCGCAGCGGATGATGATGCGGCTATGGCGGGCGGCCTCAATGGCGTTGCGAATGATTTCCAACAGCGCCAGCGTCAGGGCGGTGGCGCCCCGGATTGGTTCTTCCTGCAGGGCGGCGTCCATCTCGATGCTGAGGTCGGCGGCGGGAAAAGCCCGGCGCGTCTCTTCCAGCATCTTTTGCAGAACGGCACCGATCGGCTGCAGGCGGTCGTCGCCCCGGGCCGTGACGCGGACAGGGCAGCTCGGGTCGAACACCAGGCTCAGTCGTTCGGTCAGCAGATTCAACTGGTCACATTCCGCCTGGATCAGCGGGAAATATTCGCGGCTTTCGGGCGGCAAAACATCCTTCAGTTCGCCCTCCATGAGCGCCATGGCATTTTTGATGCCAGACGCAAAATTGCGCAGCCGGTGGCGCAGTACCTTGTTCATGCGACATACATCGTCTTCATCCATTCGCATGGGGAGCCTCTTTCGCGGGGGGCGTCTGCTGGGCGGTTTCCGGTGTGGCGGCATAGGCCGCCATGAGTTCCTTCGTCAAGCCGGAGATCTCGGCCATCAAGGCCTGTCTCTCCGCCAGCAGGGCGGTCTTTTCGGCTTGGATGCCGGCGAGCTCTGTTTCCATCTGCTGCAGGTTCGTAAGGTTATCTGCGGCGCCGGCGGTGGGGGGCGTGGCGGGTGGCGTGTTAGGCGCGGCTGGCGTGGGGGTGGGCATGGTTGGTGCCACGTGCGGGTGCTGCGTCTCCCATTCGGCCAGTCGTTCCTGCGCTTGGTCGCGTTCTGCGCTGGCGGTGCGCAGCAGCGCTTCTAGTTCGGCAATCCTTTTGGCAATCTCATTCTGGGCATTGGTAGGGGGGGTGATTTTTACGGCGGGTATTGGCCGCACGCCCTGTATCAGCACCGGCAGGACGATGCGCCAGAGCGTGCCACAGCTAAACCCGGCCAGTGCGGCTCCGCCCGCCAGTAGTAGGCTCCCCCCCTGCAACGCGCCCGCCGGCATCAGCCAGCCATTGAGCGAAGCGAAAAAGCCTGCCACGGCACTCCCCCCGCCAGCCCTCGTCCCCCCCAGCAGGCTGACGAGGAAGACATAGGCCCCCAGCAGCAGGAACGGGTTTTGCCAGCTGTCGGACATGGTCTCGGCCGTGGTCATCAGGAGCAGGTACGTGTCCAGTATGGCGTACAGGAGGTTGCCAGAGAGTTGTGGATGCAGGCGGTGCAGGCGTGTGAACCGCCCCCCGCAGAGCGTGGGTACGAACCAGAGCACGATCAGGGGGAGGAAGAGCTTCAGCGTGTTGGCCGGCAGGTGGGGGGCACGCACAAGCAGCAGCGCCAGCAGGCCGCCAAAGGTGGCGAGGCGTAGAACCTGGAAGGGATTGCGTGTCACCGTGCGTCCTTCATGACAGGGCCAATCGGTGCTTCCGCCCGAGTTGTCCACCTGCTGCACACAATGATCGCAAAACAGCGGCAAAACTACAAACCTTATCCGGCGCCACTACGTGCCATCCGCATGGTCTTTTCCTGAAGCGCCACCTTATGCTGGGCGCATCCTTGATCCA
>CAYSHQ010000143.1:0-6061 GCA_964430835.1 uncultured Lentisphaerales bacterium | reverse complement strand
CTTCTTCAGCCGCTTCCAGTTCGTGTATTTACTGGTACCGGCCGAGCGCGTGCGGTGGTTCACCGGGATCTGCACGATCCGGCCGCCCTGCATGGCAACGAAGCTGGCGAGGAACCGATGCAGCCCGTCCCACGGCTGCAGCGTGCGCACGAACTCCACTTTGAAGGCCTTGACGGAGCAGCCGGTGTCAATGATCTGCTCGCCCAGCGCGCGGTTACGCACGGCGTTGGCCAGGCGGCTGCCAAGGCGACGACTGGCCTTATCCATGCGCTTGGCCCGATAGCCACAACAGCAGTCGGCGTCTGCGCCGATGCGTGCGACCACGGCCGGGATATCGGCGGGGTCGTTCTGTCCGTCGGCATCGAGCGTCACCACAATCGTGCCACGCGCGGCGCGGAAGCCGGCGCAAAAGGCGGCGCTCTGTCCGGCATTGGGCGTCAAACGTAACAACCGCAGGTGCGGCTGGTGTGCGGCCAGCGTACGCAGCAACACCGGGGTGCGATCGGTCGAACCATCGTCCACGGCCAGGATCTCATACGGGCGCCCCAGCTTGGCATCGAGCACCGTACAGAGTTCTTCGACCACACCGGTGATGCACGATTCCTCATTATAGACCGGCAGCACGATAGAAACCTCCGGGCTGGCGGAGGTCGGCAGGGAACGGGAAGGGGTGACACTCACAAGAAGATTCCTTAGCGTAGCGTACGACCGGCCGGCTTCTTGGACGGTTTCTTAGTCGGCTTGGCGGCGGTCGGCTTGATGTACGGCTTGGGTTCCTGATTGTAAACCTTAGAGAACGGAGGCACCGAATGGATGAGCCACACGTTGGCGCCGACGACGGAATCGTGACCGATGGTGGTTTCGCCGCCCAGGATGGTGGCGCCGGCGTAGATGATGACACGGTCTTCCACGTTTGGATGGCGTTTGATCCCCTTGATCAGATGCCCCTGGGCATCCTTGGCAAAACTCAACGCGCCCAGCGTTACACCTTGATAAAGTTTAACGCGCCGGCCAATCACGGCGGTCTCGCCGATGACCACACCGGTACCGTGGTCGATGAAGAAGCCGGGGCCGATCTGGGCGCCGGGATGAATGTCAATGCCGGTGCGGGCATGCGCATGTTCGCTCATGACCCGCGGAATCAGCGGCACGTGGGCTTGATAGAGCGCGTGACTGAGGCGCTGCACCGTGATGGCGTAGAGGCCGGGATAGCTCATCACAATCTCCATGGTGGAGCGGGCCGCCGGGTCGCCTTCGTAGGCGGCCACAATGTCCTCTTGCAGGATGCTGCGGATGGCTGGCAACTGATCCAGCAGCGTGATGACCGCAGCCGTGGCTTTCTCGCGGCAGGAGCCGCAATCGGTGCAATGCTCGACTTCACACTGGTAGGCAAAAGCGCGCTGGATCTGATCGCGCAGTTGCCGCGCGGTACTGGCCAGCAAACGGCGCAACACCCCCTCGGCGGATTCGCTGGCGACGGGCGCGTGCCCATGGCAACCGGGAAAGAGGATGCCGACCAGATTCTCCAACTGCTCGACCACGGCTTTTTGGCCGGGGAGGTTGGCGACTTTCTCGGTGTTCGCCACCGGGCAGTTCCGGCAGGGGGAGAGCTCGCTGACGAGCCGGGGGAGGTGTTTTTTAATCCAGCGTTCCATGGTGGTTCCTTTAGGTCGCCTTGGCGATCCGTACGATCACGCGCTCGGCCGCCAAGTTCCGTGCGCCCAGAGCCAGCAGGGCCCGACTACAGGGGCCGCCCGGCAGCGCACAGATCTCGCGCACCGCAATGCCGTCGACGCGACAGAGTTCCAGGAAGTCGTTCAAGGTAAACAAGTGGATATTGGGGGTCTCATACCATTCAAACGGCAGCGGGCCACCTTTGGGCATGCGGCCGGAGAAGAGCAGTTGCGTGCGAATCGGCGCATAGCCGAAATTGGGAAAGGTGATGATGGCCTCGCGCGCCACGCGTAAGATCTGCTGCAGCACAAAGCGCGGCCGCCGCATGACCTGCAGCGTCTCGCTCAACACGGCGACATCGAAAGCATTGTCCGGCACAATGGCCAAGCCGTCATCAATATCTTCCAGCAGCACATCGTGGCCGGAGTTCGTGGCACGAATAACGCGTTGAATATCAATCTCCACGCCGACCCCTTGCGTCGCACGGTGCGCCTCCAGGCAGGAGAGCAGCGCACCATCGCCGCACCCCAGGTCCAGGACCCGGCTGCGCGGCGGGATCAGCGCCAGGATGGCGTTGTACTCCTCCTCGGTACGGCCGGTCAGTTCGGCGCGAGCCCCCTGCGGGTGCGCCCCCACCCAGGGAAGGAAGGCGTGAAGCACCGCCTGAAGCTCATCGATATGCGTCAGGAAGGCATCATGTCCGGCGGGCGCATCGAGGTGACAGTAGGTGACGCGCTTGCGATCGTTGAGCAACGCCTGCACCATGTCGGTGGACTGCTCCGGGCGAAAGAGCCAGTCCCCGCTGAGCGCCACGATCAGCAGGCGCGCCTGGATCTGCGCAAACGCCTTCTCCAGCGAGCCATGGCGTTCGGTGACGTCGTATTCGTCCATGGCATGGGTAATGTGCAGATAGGAATTGGCATCAAAGCGCTCGATAAACTTCTCCCCCTGATGCTGGAGGTAGCTTTCCACCTGGAAATACGAGCGGAAGGTACGGCGGGACTCCGCGTGGAACGCGTCGTCCGCCTGCAACCATTCGGGGCGCTTCTCACGCCCGAACTTATTCGTCATCATCTGTTGGGAGAGGTAGGTGATATGCCCCAGCTTGCGGGCCTGCGCCAAGCCACGCTCCGGCAAGCGCCCCGTGCCGTAATAGTCCCCCCCTTGCCAGTCGGGATCCTGCACAATGGCCTGCCGGCCAAGGATATCAAAGGCCAGCGCCTGTGAGTGGATGCTAGGTGCCGCAGCAATGACAACGGCGCGCCCGACCGCCTCCGGAAAGCGAATCGCCCATTCCAGCGCCTGCATGCCGCCGAAACTGCCACCAATCACGGCCGCCAGACGCTCCACGCCAAGCTGCTGCAGGAACAACCGCTGCACCGCGACAATGTCGCCCACCGTCATGTGGGGGAATTGCGAACCGTACGGCTTGCCGGTGGCGGGGTTGATGGAACTTGGTCCCGTGGTCCCCTTGCACCCGCCGAGCATGTTGGCACAAATGACGTGGTAGTAGTTGGTATCAATGCCACGCCCCGGGCCGACCATCTCCTCCCACCAGCCGCTGGGCTTGGACTCCCCGGGACGAAGGCCGGCCACATGTGCATCCCCCGTGAGGGCATGGCAGATGTAGATAACGTTCCCCTTGTCCGGGGCCAGCCGGCCGCAGCATTCGTAGGCCACCTGCAGAGCCGGCAGCATGCCCCCCTTTTCCAACCGGAAACCTTCCGGCGGAAGCGTGAGGGCCAGCGTCTGCGGTTCGACCACGCCCACGGTCTGTCCGCTAAATGAGGGGTTCGACATGGGGCGCATTCTATCGCGTTCCTACCTTGGCCGGCAAGCAGACAGCACGCCCCCCGTCCGTTGGGGGGTGAAATTGACCTTGCTGTTCCGGTCGTTGGCCGGTATCCTCTGCCCACGTGTTTGCAACTCCGGTCTACCCTACGGCACGTAGGGGGACTGTCACGCGCAGAAAAGGGATGTAACGCCATGATTGTTCCGACCAACGCACTATTCAAGCATGCCTACGGCAAATATGCCATCGGCGCCTACAACATCAACAACCTCGAGCAGTGCATGGGGCTGTTCCAAGGGTGCCTGCAGAGCAAGGCCCCGTTCATCGTGCAGCTCTCCAAGGGGGCGCGCTCCTACTCCCACAAGCGGATGCTGGAATCGCTGATGAAGACCGCTGACGAGATCTTCCCCGACGCCGTCTTCGCGGTGCATCTGGACCACGGCGACGAGGCGACCTGCATGGACTGCATCAACTCCGGCGTCTACAGCTCGGTGATGATCGACGCCTCGCACGAGAGCTTCGAGAAGAACATCGAGATCACGAAGCGCGTCGTGCAGGCCGCGCACGCCAAGGGGCTGGTGGTCGAAGCGGAGCTGGGCCAGCTCAAGGGCGTGGAAGAGGACGTTCACGCCGCCGAGCATGTCTATACTAACCCCGCAGAGGCCGCCACCTTTGTCAAGAGCACGGGGTGCGACTCCCTGGCCTGCGCGATCGGCACTTCGCACGGCGCCTTCAAGTTCAAGGGCGACCAGAAGCTGCGCTATGACATCCTGACCGAGATCCAGAAGCTGCTGCCCGGCTTCCCGCTGGTGATGCACGGCTCCAGCTCGGTGCCGAAGGAAGAGGTCGATCGTATCAACGCGGCCGGCGGCAACATCAAGGGCGCCAGCGGCGTGGACGCGGACCAGTTCCTCGGCGCGACCAAGCTCGGCGTCACCAAGATCAACATCGACACCGACGGCCGCCTGGTCTGGTGCCGCGTGCACCGCGAATTCTTCCGCGATCACCCGGAGAAGTTCGACCTGCGCGACCCGGGCAAGGTCTTCATGCCCGAATACGCCAAGTTCATCGCCGCCAAGAACGTCAAGCTCGGCAGCGCCGGGCAGCTCGACGCGGTGCGCGCCTTCTGCAAGGCGAACCAATAAACCGTCTCTACCCGGGCGGGTGGCCACAAGCCACCCGCCCGATTCATGTCAACCACCCATTTTTGTCCCGTAAATCCGGACAAATCACCGTTCTTCAGGAGAATCAACATGGCCAAGAAAATCATGGTAGACGGTAATGAAGCCGCCGCCACCGTTGCCTATGCGTGCAGCGAAATCGCTGCCATCTACCCCATCACCCCCTCGTCCAACATGGGCGAATGGGCCGATGAATGGTCAGCCCGCAACACGCCGAACATCTGGGGCACCGTGCCGCAGGTGGTAGAGATGGAATCCGAGGGCGGCGCCGCCGGCGCCGTGCATGGCGCGCTGACCACCGGCTCGCTGGTGACCACCTTCACCGCCTCGCAAGGGCTGCTGCTGATGATCCCGAACATGTACAAGATCGCCGGCGAACTCACGCCGACCGTCTTCCATGTGAGCGCTCGCTCCCTCGCCTGCCAGGGGCTCTCCATCTTCGGCGATCACAGTGACGTCATGGCCTGCCGCCAGACCGGCTTCGCCATGCTGACCTCCAACACCGTCCAGGAAGTGATGGACATGGCGACCATCGCCCATGCCGCCACCCTGGAGTCGCGCATCCCGTTCCTGCACTTCTTCGACGGCTTCCGCACCTCCCACGAGGTCCAGAAGATCGACGAAGTTGGCAGCGAGACGATTCGCGCCATGATTGATGACAACCTCGTCAATGCCCACCGCGCGCGCGGCCTCTCGCCGGACCGCCCCGCCATCCGCGGCACCGCCCAGAACCCGGACGTCTACTTCCAGGGGCGCGAGACGGTCAACAAGTACTACACCGCCACCCCCGCCATTGTCCAGAAGTGCATGGACAAGTTCGCTACGCTCACGGGGCGCAGCTACAAGCTCTTCGATTACGTCGGCGCCCCGGATGCCGAACACGTGGTCGTCGTCATGGGCTCCGGCGCGGATGTGATCCATGACACCGTGGAGCAGCTCGTGGCCAAGGGCACCAAGATCGGCGTCATCAAGGTTCGCCTCTACCGGCCGTTCGACACCCAGGCCTTCGCGCTGGCCATCCCGCGCACCACCAAGACCCTCACCGTGCTCGACCGTACCAAGGAACCCGGCGCCATTGGCGACCCGCTCTATCTGGATGTGCGCTCCGCCATGGGCGAAGTCATGCAGGAGAAGCTCGCCGGGCTCGACCACTGGATCCCCACGTTCGGCGGCCGCTATGGCTTGGGCTCCAAGGAGTTCACCCCCGCCATGGTCAAGGCCATCTTCGACAACGCCGCCGCGGCCAAGCCGAAGAACCACTTCACCGTCGGCATTGTGGACGACGTCACCCACACCCACCTGAACGTACCCGCCTTCCAGCTCGAGCACGCTGGCAGCAAGGAGTGCATGTTCTACGGCCTCGGCTCGGACGGCACGGTCGGCGCCAACAAGAACAGCATCAAGATCATCGGCG